>JAZUHR010000103.1:0-4506 GCA_045641825.1 Lachnospiraceae bacterium | reverse complement strand
GGTATTGTAATGGGTTCTGATTCAGATTTCCCTATCATGAAAAAAGCAGCTGAAATGCTGGAGAAGTTCGGCATTGATTATGAGATGACAGTTATTTCCGCACATCGTATGCCTGATGTATTCTTTGATTATGCAAAGACTGCAAAGGAAAAGGGCTTCAAGGTTATCATCGCAGGTGCAGGTGGAGCAGCACACCTTCCGGGTATGTGTGCAGCAATTTTCCCGCTTCCTGTTATCGGTATTCCGATTAAGAGTGCGGCACTTTCGGGTGTGGATTCACTCTATTCCATCGTTCAGATGCCATCCGGTATTCCTGTAGCTACTGTGGCCATTGACGGCGGTGCCAATGCAGGTATTCTGGCAGCTAAAATGCTGGCAGTGTCAGATGACGCTCTCCTTGAGAAAATCGAGGCATACAAAGAAGAACTGAAGAGCGGCGTTATGGTCAAGAAAGAGAAGATGGAGAATCTTGGCATTAAATATGCAAACTAGAGCGTGAGCTTTAGCATATAAATTTAAGACATAGAAAGAGAAATTAGTTATGAAGAGTTCCAAATTAAAGGGCAGTTTAAGCCTTCTGCTCGCAGTAGCGATGATTGCATGTCTCGCTTTTTCATCACTTGTAGGCTTCGGCTCCAAGAAGGTTTTGTCAGCATCCAACATCAAGCAGGGTCTTGATTTGGCAGGTGGTGTCAGCATCACATATCAGACTGTAAAGGATAATCCTACCAAGGCTGAGATGGCTGATTTGCAGCACAGAATGCAGCTTCGTGCAGAGATTTATTCCACAGAGTCCGCTGTTTACATCGAGGGCAATAATCGTATCACTATTGAAATCCCCGGTGCTGAAAATGCAGAAGAGGTACTGACTTCCCTGGGTAAGCCCGGTGCACTTTACTTCATCTACGGTAAAGACAACATAAAGTATAATTCCGAAACAAAGGAATATGAGCTTACCAAGACACTTGAAGAACTGAGAGAGAAGAAGCAGATAGTATGTGAAGGCTCCGATATCTCCGACGCTCAGGGCGAGATTCAGCAGATGTCTTCCACAGGCCCACGTGAGAACGTAGTAAGACTTGTTTTCAACGAAGAGGGTACAAAGAAATTTGCAGAGGCTACTGCTAAGTCCATCGGCCAGCAGATTGCCATCATTTACGATAACAAGATAGTATCTGCACCTACCGTAAACAATGCTATTACAAACGGTGAGGCAGTCGTTACAGGTCAGAAGACACTGGAAGAGGCCAATGAGCTGGCATCTATTATTCGTATCGGTGCGCTTCCTATTGAGCTTGAAGAAATCAACAGTAAGGTTGTAGGCGCTCAGCTTGGTTCCGAGGCCCTTTCTACATCCCTTTGGGCAGGCCTTATCGGTTTTATTCTGCTCATTATATTCATGATTGTTTATTACAGAATAAGCGGTCTGGCGGCATCTCTGGCTCTTACAATTTATGTGGGTCTGGATGTGCTTATGCTGAGCCTCTTTGAGGTTACACTTACCCTGCAGGGTATTGCAGGTATCATCCTCTCTATCGGTATGGCAGTAGACGCCAACGTTATTATTTTCCAGCGTATCAGAGAAGAACTTGCCAAGGGACTTACTGTTCGTTCCGCTTTCAAGAACGGTTTTGATAAGGCTCTTTCTGCAATTATCGACGGTAACGTAACTACACTTATCGCAGCTGCAGTTCTTTACTTCGTAGGCTCCGGTAGTGTTAAGGGTTTTGCTACCACTCTTGCTATCGGTATCATTCTTTCCATGCTGACGGCACTTTTCGTAACACGTTTCATCCTGAATGCCCTCTATATGGTAGGCTTCGATGATGTTAAGTTCTACGGTGTTCAGAAGGAAAGAAAAGTATTCGACTTCATTAAGCATGGTCCTAAATTTGCTATCATTTCCGCAGTTCTTATCGCTGCAGGTATTATTGGCATGATTGTAAACGGCGCTATCGGTAACAGAGCACTGAACTTCGGTCTGGATTTCTCCGGTGGTACTACAATCACAGTTACAATTCCTGATTCCTATTCCGATACACAGAATTCAGAGCTGGAAGCACTGGTGTCCAAGAGCATCAATAAGACCTGTGAAATCGCAAAAATTGCTGGTGAAAACAGCTACATTATCCGTACTATGGAGCTGAACCAGGAGCAGAGAAATGCTATTACAAAGGCCCTTGCTGAAAAGTATGGCGTAGACGAGAAGGTTATTACCACAGAAAATATTTCCGCCCGTGTGTCCGGTGAGATGCGCAGAGACGCTATACTGGCAGTGGTTGTGGCTACAATCTGCATGCTCATCTACATCTGGATCAGATTTAAGAACTTCAATTTCGCAGCATCTGCGGTGCTTGCACTGGTTCACGACGTATTGGTAGTACTTACTGTTTATGCTGTTGCACGTATTTCCGTAGGTAACAATTTCATCGCATGTATGCTTACCATCGTAGGTTACTCCATCAATGCGACTATCGTTATTTTCGACCGTATCCGTGAGAATATGGCTGAAAAGCTGAAGAAGGAAAGCGTAATGGAGGTTGTAAACAAGTCCATTACACAGACACTTTCCAGAAGTATCAATACTTCCCTTACTACCTTCTTTATGGTACTGGCACTGGTTATTTTCGGTGTTGATTCCATCAGAGAGTTCGCAATTCCTCTTATGGCCGGTATCATCATAGGCGCATTCTCCTCCGTATGTATCACAGGCTTCCTCTGGTACCTGCTTCAGACTAAATTCCTGAAGACAAACGGGGATAAAGAAGATTAATTATGAAACAAAATAAAAAAGAAACATCAATTGAAGAAAAGAAAAAATATGGTACATTTTCCTTCATCAGTGGACTGATTCTTTTGATAATTGCGGTTGGCCTCGTTCTCGTGAAGAACGGGGTCAACTTCTTTGGAAAAGAAGATACACCCGAGCAGATTTTCGTCAAGGCCAATATCAGCATATGTGACAAGATCAACGAAGAACTTCTGGAGTATATGGCTTACTGCGGTGAGAATGCCCGGGGGAATTCGGGGCATCTAAGGACAGAGAGCGTAATTACCAGCCAGAGGCAAATGGCCCTCTCTGATGATACTTTGCTGGGAGGACTCCTGGGGCTCATAGGCTTAAATAAGCCTGTAACAAACGAATACAGCTTGAAAAATGAGGACGGTCTCATCACTGTGATCAACACCACGGACGGAAAGACTGTGTATACTAAGGAAACACTCTTAAAGGACATGGATTTCAGTAAGCTGGGTAAGTCTTCGGCCCTTAAGGAAAAGACGATTAAGAAGCTCCTGGTCTACTATGAAAAAATGTTTTTTACAGAACTTGCGAAAGAATCCTTCGAATACAAAACGGATGTTATAGTAGATATCGATAAGGTCCTGATGGTGGAGAAAAGCTTTGCCTTTGATTACTCCTATGAAGATATAAAGAAGGCTATAGAAGCTGTTATTGATGATATAGCGAAGGACAAGAAGTGGAAAAAGGCTTTTTCTGCCATGGGAGACGGGGACTTCGACGAGTTTATACAGAAGATGAAAGATGCCGCCTTCGGCCCGGAAAGCCTGCTGCAGGATATCCATAGCATTAAGGGCACAATATATGTGACTAATGCCGACGCATTAAATTATGCTGAGCTTACCTTTGACGTAGATGATAAGGACCTGGAGAAAAGACTCAATAAAAACGCCTCGAGCCTGCTTACGAAGGCCATCGATATAGACCCTGTTTTCACGCTGAGTGCAGGCTACACGGTGCAGGGAGATGCCAGAGGCTTTAAGCTGGCAGTGGTGACTGCTGAGAATGTTACTAAGATTGACATTACAGGTCATGGTACTGTGGAAAAGAGTGGCTTCTTCAACGGAAAGACGACAGGCTTTGCAGGCTCTGCCGAAGCTCTGTACGCGGGACAGAAAGGGACATTTACCATAGCTGATGCCCAGCTTATCGATATGAGAAAGGGTTTCCGCGTAAACGGCCTTTTCACCCTCTCTTTGGACCGGATGGGACTGGTGGTCGAAGCGAACGGGTCAAATACAGAACAGACCATCGATTATGATTTAAGCATGTTGGGCAAGGATTTTATGACCGGGAAGATCAGCATAAAAGACAAATAAAAATATGTAATAAAAACAAAAATAATTCGCAAAATCTTGTTGACAATAGTGTGGTTTTGCGATATACTATCGCTTGCGTTTTGGTTTTAAGAATGAACGGAAGCGAAGTCCGGGGTGTGGCTCAGTTTGGCTAGAGTGCCTGATTTGGGATCAGGAGGTCGCAGGTTCGAATCCTGTCACCCCGATTTAACTTAATAACATGCGGGTGTAGTTCAATGGTAGAACACCAGCCTTCCAAGCTGGATACGTGGGTTCGATTCCCATCACCCGCTCTACTTAAAGAGTGATCTTTAGGTGTATGTGTCAGTAGCTCAGTTGGATAGAGCAACGGCCTTCTAAGCCGTGGGTCGGGGGTTCGAATCCCTTCTGGCACATTTTCATAAAGTC
>JAZUHR010000102.1:0-15799 GCA_045641825.1 Lachnospiraceae bacterium | reverse complement strand
TCTGTGGACGGGACGATTCCTGCTCCCGCGGCATCTGCTATGAGTCCCCAAAACCTTCATCTGCAGCTGTGAGATTTGTTCTACTGTATCTACCAATCGGAGAAAGTTGCTGGCTAAGGGCGACTTTGTGCGAGCACTAGTTAGCACCGGCCGAAAGAAGCGTTATGAGACTCACTGTTTGAGGCCGAAGGCCGAGTTTGAGTCGAATAGCTTCTGAGGCCATGGTGGTACTGTGCGAGCATAACGGAGTCCGAAGACAGGATACTTTCGCAGATTGGGAAGTATATAAATAAAGGGCGCAGCTGCATTTTCATAACAGAAAACTCACTCATAGAAGATGGCGCGGGGGAAGGATAGGAGCGTACACAGTTTTCACGAGCGGAGCATAAAACCAAAGGGCTTCGGGGAGTGAATCCTCCGAAGCCCTTTGGTTTTATGTGTGCCACACAGTCATCAGGATGTTTTGTTCTTCGTTTCCGAACTTTTCACCGAAGAGGGTCACGCCACCCTGATTTACAGCGTTTTCCTTGACTTCGATACGAAGGGTGATGAGAGGTGTATCCGTTAGGTGCAGGTCATCGATAGTGGCAGAGGACAGGAAATGCCCGTCAAGTCCGGTATCGTCATGGCTGCTTCGAATGTGAATGAGCTGGCCATATTGGGAGTATTTGTCATCCCACCAGGCGGGAGTCAGGCGGCCGCGAACGTCAGAGAAGTTGCCGTGGACAGTGACGGTGCCGATTTCTACACCGTTAATGGAAAAGGTGATGTCCGAGGGCCAGGTATTGTTGGAATCCGGAAATTCTGAAGACAGCTCCAGGGAAAGCTCCAGAAGCTCGGGATGGTCGCTTTCGGCCAGAGAATTTGGAATTTTATATTCTACGTAGCCCTTGGAAAACCAGAGAAGCTGAGCCTCGGCGCGGGACATGTCCACAAAGCTTCTGGGGTCATCGAAGCGGCCGATGACGTGGCTGTCTGAGGCCAAGCCACAGGTGGGAGCCACATTGAAATCGGAGTAGAGTCCGGGCTTTATATCCTGCACCATTTTTTTATAGGGCAGATAGATAGGCTGAGGAAAGTTGATATTTATGTGATCTACGTTCAGGACGTAGACTTTTTTTCTGCCATTGGAACGACTGTCGGACAGGTGTATAAGTCTGGTGTCCTCCAGTTCCAAAAGGTGGCGGGAAATAATAGCCTTGGTTAAGCCCAGCATCTGGGCCAGCTCGCTGGCTGTGCAGGGAGTCTCAGCCAGTATGTTAATAATCTGAATTCTGGTTTCTGAGGCCAGGGCTTTAAATATATTGATGTTTTCCTTGTTTAAGTTTATTTCCATATCATCTCTCCCTTGTCGTATCGCTTTATAAAGAACACGCTTTTATCGTCAATGCTATTGCTGAAAATTTAAACGTTAATTATTACAAGTATGTGATGCCCTAATTTTTACAAGCACTTGATATCACAATCATTACAAGTATTTTATATCATAGAAAGGTGATATAGACAATAAAATGTGGATAGAAAGTGGCAATTTAGTTTACTATTTGGTATACATATTGCCTTCTTTCTTCCGGAGCTCGAGGGCGCTTCTATACCTGCCGGTATATTTTGTTTTTCACTAAACCCTTGTTCTTGACTATATTCTTCCATCTGTGTTATAGGTAAACTAATAAGTATACAAAAGCCTGCGCTAGGAGATGGAAGGAAGCAGGAGATAAAAGGAGTGAATATGAACAAGACAGAAACTTACGAATCGACTTCAACTACAAGCACAGCAGCACCCGCAGAAGGCTCTGTTCCACGCGCAGAATATCCCCGCCCGGATTTTGTCAGAGCTTCCTACTTTTGCCTTAATGGTACCTGGAAATTCGATTTTGACGACGAAGACAAGGGACAGGCAGAGAAATGGCAGAAGGGCCATGATTACAGTAAAAAAATCACAGTTCCCTTCGCTTATCAGACCAGCCTTTCCGGAATCGGAGACACTTCCTTTCACGATGTTATCTGGTACGAGAGGGAATTTGAGGCACCGGATATGGAAGCAGACGAAGAACTGCTTCTGCACTTTGGAGCCATTGATTATATCGCAGATATCTATCTGAACGGGGAGCTGGCGGCTCATCACGAGGGCGGCGATTCACCTATACATATAAATGCTACTCACTATCTGACCGAGGGCGTGCAGCGTCTTACCGTGCGGGCCTATGATCCGGGGGCAGACGAGACTATCCCCAGGGGCAAGCAGTTCTGGGAGGAGCATGAGTACGGTATCTGGTACACCGGCACCTCCGGCATCTGGCAGCCTGTCTGGATGGAGGTAGTAAATAAATGCCGTCTGGAAAAGGTACGCATGACCACTCATTTTGAGGAGGGCTGCGAGGAGATTAAGGTGATTTCTGCAGGGGACTGCAGAGGTCTTACGGTCTGCGCACACATTACATTGGGAAACGAAGTCATAGGTGACCTCTCTTCTACCTTTGTGAGTAATGAAGTGGTGCTGCTTCTGGACGTTGTGCAAAAGCATATTTTCCGCACCTCCTTCCATCACAATGGCCGCACCTGGACACCGGAAACGCCGCAGCTTTACGATGTTTCCCTGACGTTGACAGATGGTGAAAAGGTTCTGGATCAGGTCTCTACCTACTTTGGTTTTCGCAAGGTTCATATAGAAAACGGCATGATTTATCTGAACAATCGCCCCTACTACCAGCGACTGGTGCTGGATCAGGGCTACTGGCCGGAGTCTCTGCTTACTGCACCCAGCGATGAGGCTCTTAAGTTCGACATTGAGGCCGCGAAAAAGCTTGGCTTTAACGGCTGCAGAAAGCATCAGAAGGCCGAAGATCCCCGTTTTCTCTATTGGGCAGACCGTCTGGGCTTTCTGGTCTATGGCGAGTGTGCGTCGGTGCCTACCTTCGGTGAAGATCAGATGAGAAGGGAAATGCATCTCTGGTCTGAGATTTTGGACAGAGATATGAATCACCCCAGCATTGTAGCCTGGGTGCCTATCAATGAGAGCTGGGGCGTGCCCAATATCCATCTGGATCCCAGGGAGCAGCATTACACTCAGACCCTCTACCACTATCTGCATGCCTGCGACAATACTCGTCTGGTTATCAGTAACGACGGATGGGAGCTGACAGAGACAGATATCTGTGCCATCCACAACTATGAGCAGGGTAACGACGATGAAAAAGAAAAGCGCGAGGCCTTTTCTCATATGTTTGACAGTCGCGAAGAGATGATAAATCATCCTTGCGGTCACTTCGATATCTACGCCAGGGGCTTTTCCGACAAGGGTGTGCCTATTGTGGTGACCGAGTTCGGAGGCATTGGCTTTGATGTGAAAAAGAGTGACGGCGGCTGGGGCTACACTAACGTTAACAGTGCTGAGCACTTTATAAAGGAGTATGACCGTGTGGTATCCACAGTCATAGACTCTCCGGTGGTAGCGGGCTTTTGCTATACTCAGCTTACTGATGTAGAGCAGGGGGTAAACGGTCTGCTCACCTACGACAGGCAGTTTAAATGCGACCCCGAAGAGATAAAGAAAATCAACTGCAAATACAGAAGAATGAGAGTGACACCATGAAAAAACTCAATATAATCATCATTTCGCTGGGCCTGGCAGCTTTTATTACAGCCTGCGGAGGCCGAAATACAGTGCCTACACCTGCTCCAAGTGACGTGACCAATACTCCTGGTGATGTCACATCTACTCCAAACGACATAACGCCCAAGCCTACGGAGGAGGCAATTAAATATAGTGGTATGATTATTTTAAATGAACAAAATTATGTTACCAATAAAATAAGCCCCATTCTGGATCAGGACGGGGCAGATCCCTTTGTCATGGCCTACGAGGGCAAGTATCTTTTTACCAAGACTACGGGAGGAAATGTCTGCATAGCAGTAGCGGATTCCCTGGAAAAGCTGGGTGCGGCCCAGCTTCACTGCGTATATGATCCCAAAGGAGAGGTGGGGGCTCTCTGGGCACCGGAAATCTGGCAGCTGGACGGCAAATGGTACATCTACTTTGCGGCTACCTATCCCGGGGATGAGATACATCACATGTTTGTACTGGAAAACGAGTCAGAAGACCCTTTTTCCGGATACTGGAATATGACTGAACTTAAGGGCATGGATGACAAATTCGCCATTGACGGCACAGTTATGGAACTAAATAACAAGCGCTACTTTATATGGTCAGGCTGGGAAGGCTATGAAAACGTGAAGCAGGACCTCTACATGGCTGAAATGCTGAGTCCACTGGAAGTAATGGAGGAAAAAATCCTTCTGTCCACGCCCGAGAAAAACTGGGAAAAGAAGGGTAATCCCTGGGTAAATGAGGGACCTGAGGTGATAGTTCGCGGGACTACAGTGAATTTGGTCTATTCTGCCAGCGGCTCCTGGACCGATGACTACTGCCTGGGACTTCTCACCATGAATACAGAGGATGATCCGAAAAATCCCGCGTCCTGGACCAAGCACGACTTTCCTGTTTTTGCCAAGGATATGGGAGTCTACGGCCCCGGACACAATTCTTTCGTCAAAAGCTTAGACGCTGAGCAGGACCTGATTATTTACCATGCGGCCAGATGGAATGGAGGCGGCTGGAATCGTGGTATCCGCTTTGGCTATGTGACATACGATGAAAAGGGCGAGCTCTTAAAGACTAAGCCTGTGAAGGCTTCCGACCTGATAGAACTTCCTATAGGGGAAAAGCCTGTAGTAGCTTATAATAGCGAACTTTTCAAAGGCTTTAAGGAAAAGGATATCTCTGTAACCATAGAAGCAGAAGAGGATACAGAGGCACTTATCGTTATTTTCGCCAAATACAACAAGAGGGATGGTGGAATCCTTACATCTGTGACAGCGACCTTGAATGAAGACACAGAGGCGCTTGGACTCTGCGGAGGCATGGATTTTCAGCCGCTTTATCTGAAAGCAAGCCTTAAAAAAGGGGAAAATACACTGCTTCTTTCCTATGACAGAAGTAACGCAAGGCTGATAGAAATCGATCATATAGAAATCAGAGAGTAGGTACTTGTTTTTTTCTGCTTTCTATATTAGAATTAAACTGTTAGCATAATTTGAGGAAGAGCGGTGCGCATATGATTTACTACGAGAATTTACCGTTGGACCGAGAGATACTAAAGGCCCTGGCGGAACTTCAAATCGATTATGTATTCCAGCCGATTTTTTACCCGGATGGAAGGACTGTTTATGCGTATGAAGCCCTTATGCGACCGGTGGGCAAGACAGTTACCCAGCTGATAGAAGAATATAATGCGCAGAATAAGCTACATATCCTGGAGGTGGCTACCTTCTGGGGCGCTACTCAGGCCTACTTCATGAGAGGCTATACAGAGAAGTTGTCCGTGAATTCCTTCCCCTGCGAGTGTTTTTCACCGGAGGAGACCAAGGCCTATATGGATTACTTCGGCAGAGACAAAAATATTCTGATTATAGAGATGCTGGAGTATCCTAAATTCTCGCTGTCCAAGTCCATGAAAAAGAAAGAAGTGGCAGCGGTAGGTGATTCCATATTGGCTCTGGATGACTATGGTGCCGGTATCAATGATATGGATATGGTGCAGCTTATGGATCCCGGGATAGTAAAGATTGACAGAGAACTCCTGTCGGGCATCGACCATAACGAGGGCAAGCAGAGAAACTGCAGAGATGTCATTGAAAGAATCCATGCCATGGGGAAAATGGTTGTTGCAGAAGGTGTTGAGACCAAGGAAGAATTTGATTACCTCCTGGAGCTGGGAGCAGATCTTTTCCAGGGTTATTATTTGGCGAAGCCTGCATAAATTAAATAAGAGCTATACATGCCATCCTTTTCAAGGGTGGCTTTTTTTGTCGGGAGGCTATTTCTTAAGAAAGTATAAAATCGAAAAAATCATCAAAAAAAGTATTGACATATCAAATTAAATTGTGTACAATGCAATCACATTCAATCGAGTGCAATTTAATTTAGAACAAAATAATTTAACTCACAGGAGGAAAGAAAATGAACGTATATGATTTCACAGTAACAGCACAGGATGGCAGCAAGGTAGCACTTTCACAGTTCAAGGGTAAGACACTTCTCATCGTAAATACAGCAACAGGATGTGGCTTCACACCTCAGTACACAGAGCTTCAGGAGATGTACGAGGAGATGCACGATCAGGGCCTTGAGATTCTTGACTTCCCTTGCAATCAGTTCGCTGATCAGGCTCCCGGTAATGACGAAGAGATTCACGACTTCTGCACAGGCAGATACGGTATCACCTTCCCTCAGTATTCCAAGATCAATGTAAACGGTGAGGATGCTGATCCTCTTTACAAGTATCTTACATCCAATACCAAGTTCGGTGGTTTCAACGGACCTATGAGCCTTATCCTTACACCTGTTGTTAAGAAGATGGATAAGGACTACAAGAACAACGGTAACATTAAGTGGAATTTCACAAAGATTCTGATCGACAAGAATGGTAATATCGTAGAGAGATTCGAGCCGACAGTTGATGTGAAGAAGGTAGCAGAGAAGGTAAGAGCAACACTGTAATTTTAGAAGGACTTAGTAATCCAGGAGGTAAATAGCATGTTTCATTTTGATTATTTGACAGAAGGCACCTGCTCCAAGCTCATCAGCATGGATTTAGATGGTGATGTTGTAAGAAATATTTCTTTTATGGGAGGTTGTGATGGAAATTTGAAGACAATTCCTGTATTATTAGATGGATGGACTGTGGATCAGATTGAAGCGAAGCTCTCCGGTATCATTTGCGGCAGAAGAAGTACCTCCTGTAGCGACCAGTTGGCTAAGGCTGTAAGAGCAGGCCTTATTGCTTCACAGGATCCAAATTATAAGTCCCCATTAGAAGAGGATGAAGATGAATAAGAACTATGATGCTTTAAAATTGGACAATCAGCTCTGCTTCCCGCTCTATGCGGTAGCCAAGGAGATTGTGAGAAAGTACACTCCTTTCCTGGCAGAACTGGATTTGACCTATACCCAGTACATCGTTATGATGGTCATGTGGGAGCAGAAGAGTCTTAGCGTCAAAGAACTTGGACAGAAGCTTTATCTGGATTCCGGAACCCTGACCCCTTTGCTTAAAACACTTGAAAAAAAGGAATTTATTACCAGAGAAAGATCCAAGGAAGACGAGAGATTCTTAGTGGTAAGCGTGACCGAAAAGGGTATGGAACTTCGTGAAAAGGCTGTGGACGTGCCGATAAAAATGGGATCATGCATCAAGCTCTCCCAGGAGGATGCGGTTCAGCTATACACACTTATACACAAGATACTGGCTCAGTTAGACTAATGAAAATGCTTATAGGACTACACTGCTTGAGGGTGGTGTAGTCTTTTTTTGTGTTGACTTTCTCTTACATAAGTTTATAATTTTTTTGGGAGTAAAATTTAATAAAAAGTAAGGAGAAAACAATGAGATTTATTCTACTGTTAAGCTTGCCCATTATGCTATGGGTATTTGTTGTCGTGCATGCCTTTTTCCTGGTATTGCTTTTCACCAAGTTCGCCAAGAGCAAAAATATGCTCTACCTCCTGACCGGACTGGTGACCGTGGGACTTTTCTACGATGCACTTATCATTTGTATGGGACAGGTGCTGGGGGATGGCGCTCTGCTTAAGGGCTTAAGCCAATTCCGTTTCATAAGCCACGGAGCATTGATTCCCATGCTTTTCCCTATCTGCATCTATGCTTTGGACAGGAAGGGTACTATGGGAATAGCGAAAAAGGTAGTCTGGGGAGCTACCGCACTGATAAGCTGCCTTGGCATCGCCGAGGGTATCGCGACAGTTCTGGAGTCCAAGACTATCGAGGGCATTGTGCGCTACGCGGCGTCGGACGCCACACCTGTCTGGGCAGATAAGGTCAGCGGCCTTCTGTCCTATGGAACAGTGGTGCCTCTTATGATTGTGGGTATTATTGTTTGGATTAAGCAGAAGACACCACACCTCTTTCTGTCAGGATTTCTCATGTTTGCCTTTGCGGCACTGGGCCCCGCAAGCGGCAATTTTGACTTGATTTTTTACGTTAGCATGTATGGGGAATTTTTCATGATTCTTTTCCTCACACTGTATAGCGACAGGGTTCAGAAAAAAGCGTAATAATAAGAGAAAAAGTGAATATGGAATCATCCAAGGGGCAGTCATAAATACGGGCTGCCTTTTTATGTTGTTTTATTTCTGCGTTCAACGTCATCCATGGCGCGGTTAATGGCTGCATTTAGAAAGTCAAGATCGGGCTGAATATGCTCGGGATGAGTCAGGGAATTGGTACGCTGGGCCAGTTCGTAATTGGTGACGATGAGCTGGGCATGGGCGATGCGTGACTGTAGTGGAGTCTGGAGATGGGCAGTAATCATCTGCAGCACGCCGCGCGGGGAACTCTCGTGATTGCCGAAGAAAAGGAACATGAGCTGGCGTACGCCCTCTGCAGGCAGGTCGTTAATCAGCTTCATAAGGGCTGCCAGAATGCGGCCGTCATCATCCTTGGGGGAAATTTTATCCATTTCCGGATATACACTTTGCAGGAGGTAGGGGATGGGGGCCTTGTCGGTTAGCTTGAACCAGGCAATGGCCTGGCTGACTGTAGGCTCTGATACGCCGTTTTCCCAGTTGACGATAGTGCGGCGGGTCACACCCAATTCCAAGGCCATATATTCCTGGGATTTTCCTGCGTCATATCTGGTGCTTCTAAGGGCTTCTGCAATAGTCATGATTACCTCCTTACCTGTAAGTGATTGAATTTGCTGCTTATATTTTACTTGCGTCATGCTAAATATTGTCCTGAGAGCATTATATCACTCACAGAAAATAATTTCACTAAAAAAATGACTGTTTGGTTAAATGTGAAGAAAAGTGCACAAAAAATCATTTGATATGTATAAGGAGAGATACTGCCAAAAGTGTGATTGCAAGGTATTATAAATATGCAAATTGCAAGACAGAGACTTGCAAGGAGCAATAGATGGCCCGGTCTTTCGGAGGGAGGGAGAACTGCATGGAGAGTAATGCAACAGTAAAAAAGAGTACAGGAAATGTCAATGTATTTAGATTGGTGATATCACTGATAATTCCACTGGCTGTGGGCATCATGTCTGCGACCTTGTCCGGTAAGGGGATGCAGGACTATGCTTCGATGGTGAAACCGCCGCTGTCACCACCGGCCTGGGTTTTCTCAGTAGCGTGGACGATCTTGTATCTGATGATGGGCTTTGCCGCATATTTAGTTTGTACCACAGAGGGTGATCTGCATCACAAGACGATGGCAATGGTTTTCTACTGGGTACAACTTCTTATGAACTTCATGTGGTCGATTGTCTTTTTCAACTGGAAGCTTTACCTGGTAGCCTTCATCTGGCTCATGGTAATGTGGATGCTGGTTATTCTGTGCGCCTACTGGGCCTTTAAGGTGAATCGAAAAACAGCCTTGTTGCTGGTGCCATACATTCTCTGGCTGACCTTCGCGGCATACCTTAATATGGGAACTTTTATACTGAATATGAAGTAAAGAAAGCAAGCATGATTTTATGAGAAAGGAGCCTCCTATGAAAAGCAGCACAACCTTTACATTACAATACGCACACCGTTTCTACGGCTTTAAGGGGGAAGCACGGTATCTCCACGGCCATACAGGCATCATGACGATAGAGGTGGAGGATACCATCAATGAAGGCGTCAACATGGTTTTTCCGTGTAACGAGATAAAAAAGATAGCATGGTCGGTCCTTAGGAATTTTGACCACGCGCTGATATTAAGAGAAGATGATCCTCTGCTGCCTGCTATACTGGATGTTTATGAGCATGAAGGAATAGAGCATGGCAACAAGCAGAACAGCAACATGGGTCCGGCTTTTGAGACCACACTTGCTACTGCATATCCCAATTGCCGGCTGGTGGTTACCCGTGACACCATGACCGTAGAGGGGATGATTGCGATTACCTATGAATTGCTCAAGGATCAGCTTAATATTTCCCGCATTACCTTCCAGAGTGGTGATAACACCGCCTGCCAGGAGTACAAGCCGAAAGGCAGTATGGACCGCTGTCCATATTGTGGCGTCGCCCTGGATGAGAATGGCAGATGCTACAAATGCGGGTATGTAAAATAGCTTACAAGCACGCTCCGTTGCCCCATTTAGGCTTGTCACCCCCGTTTCCAGCCGGGGGTGGCAGGTTTTTGAGAAAAGGAGTTTATATGAAATACTGGGTATATGAAATTCATAATTACGAGAGATATAATGTCGAGTCGCGGCAAAAGGTGGAACGCCCCTATAGATTCCAGAAAATGTTTGTGGCAAATACACTGCTTGAAGCTCAGTCCAAGGCCATTTCCTGGGCGGATTCTCTGGAACTCCCCTTTAATGTGTTTTTTGTGGATCTGGTGGGAGAATTTACGGACTTTCCGGAATTACCGATAGGAAGATAATTGAATATGTGTAGGCCTTACCGTTTTTACTTTACATATCGGTAGGGATTTGGTAAGATGTGTCTGCTGGATTTTTATAACAAAGGAGAAAATAAAATGGCAGAAGAATTAGAATTCAGATATGACACACAGCTTCTTATCGAGGGACAGGGCCTGGATGAGGATGAGATTAATGATTACATTATTGAGCATTTCAAGGGCGATTGCCTCCTGGCAGTAGGTGATGATGAGCTTATCAAGATTCACTTCCATACCAATGAGCCTTGGAAGCTTTTAGAGTATGCACGTACTCTTGGCGAGATTTACGATATCGTTGTAGAGGATATGGACAGACAGTCCAGAGGTCTTCATGGTTGATAAAAAGCATATCCGAAAGCACTATGGATTAAAGAAGGTTGTTGCCTGGGCCGTAATACTTCTGATAGTTTTTACTGCAGCACCCGTACCTGCTAAGGCGGATACCGGGCCGAAGCCAAGTATCACAGTGGAGTTTTCGGGCTTTGAAGACGAAGAGTGTTATGTGACTATTTTGAGTAAATCGGAGCATGCTGCCTGGAGGTCGATCTTTGACGGGGACTTGGATGAGATAACTGAAATTCCTGAGGGGGCTCAGCATGACTGTCAATGCAGCTTTGATATTTGGAAGAAATTTGTAACGTATCAAGACAGTGACGGAATGCATTTCCTGCAGATGGTCTGGGATTTGAAAGACGCAAAGGAAATAAGGTGGGGGTATTTTCCACCACAGATTTTCAAGGTATTACTATATTTCCCGGAGACGGACAGCTTTGTGGCAGGTGCAGTTACTGAAAGAAAAGCTTTTTACAGTGTTTACAGCGTAAATAAAAGCGGCACGACAGAACTGAAAGATTCCTTTGAACTGGAAGAAAAATACGATTTCTCTGATATTATCATAAGTGTTGTGTTGAGATTGCTTACGACCTTGGTTATCGAAATCTTAATAGCATTGGCTTTTGGGTATCGTACAAAGAGACAAATTCTTACAATTACTGCTGTAAATCTGGCGACGCAGGTTCTGCTTAACGGATATCTGGCGGTTAGGGAATATTTCCAGGGAGAAGGATGGGGGTATCTTGCCACTTACATCTTTGTGGAAATTATTGTTTTGATAGTGGAAGCAATTATTTATGCTTTGAAGCTGACGGAAAAGGACACTGCTGACAAAAAGGTGCCCCGTGCTGTTATTTACGCGGTGGTGGCAAATGTCTGTTCGGTATTTGTAGGAACTATTATAACAATGTATTAAAAAATAATGGTGGATGTGTTTTTACACGTCCACCATTTTTGTGCCTTTTGATTAGATGCTGGCGTCCTCATCCTCGATGTCGATGGTGACGTACTCTCTCTTGCCATGGCCTTCCTTGAAGTGCTCGTCCTCGAATTCTTCGTCGAAGGAATCCTCGGTATTCTTTTCTTTTTCCATGTACTTCTGGTAAAGTGTATATGCGCCGTATGCAGCAC
The DNA here is from genome assembly GCA_045641825.1 of Lachnospiraceae bacterium. GTDB lineage: Bacteria > Bacillota > Clostridia > Lachnospirales > Lachnospiraceae > RGIG3528. The sequence continues at coordinate 3,863 of JAZUHR010000102.1, read as the reverse complement.
CTGCGGTGAGAGCCAGAGTAGTCATAGCCTTAAAAAACTTCTTCATATTTGTCTCCTTTGCAGCGACGGTAGTCGACTAATGATTATTTCCTTTAGTATAGCACATTACTTTCCGGGTTCAAGTAAAAATACAATAAACATATGGCATTGGAAGGGAACTTTGAGTGCCTTGTACATATTTTATTCACAATTATCCTAAAAAAACGACCGATTATCCTATAAATGGTTTATTATTGTAAAAAAATGATAAACTTGCACCAGCTAAAGTGAAGAACTTTAGGATAATTTTTCTACGAGGAGGATCTATGAAAGAGAAAAAGAAAAAAACTCCAATGAGCAATCGTAAGTTTTTAGGCATAAACATGCCCATTCTTGCATTTCTCTTGGTACTTACCTTTGCGGTAAATTTCTTTGTTATTAGAACTTATAATACCATTGAAATTTTCCTTACAGGTAACACAGGTGCGAACTTCACAGGTGAGGGTGCAGACGCAGCCAGAGCTAATGCGAAGGAAGTAAGCCTTCGTATTCAGGCAGAGGGTGTTGTTCTTATGAAGAATGAGAATAATGCGCTTCCTATTGATTTGAAGAAGAACAACAAGGTGGCCGTATTCGGTTGGTCATCACATGGTATGGTTCTTGGTGGTACCGGTTCAGGTTCTGCTGATGTAACAAATGCCATCACTTTCTATGATGCACTTAGAACAGAGGGCTTCGAGATTTATGAGCCTCTCACAAAGTTCTATAAGGACTACAAGGAAAGCCGTCAGGCAGGTCTTGCTGTAGGTAGCACAGATATGACTATCTATGAGCCATCTATCGCAAAGGACTACAAGGCTGACCTTTTGGACGGTGCAAAGGCTTGGTCCGACACAGCTATCATTGTACTTGGCCGTGTAGGTGGTGAGGGTAACGACCTTCCTCTTGACTACCTTACACTTTCAGATGCTGAGCAGGAACTTATTGATTATGTTGGTAAGAACTTCGAGAAGACAGTAGTTCTTCTTAACATCTCCAACTGTATCGAAGTTGCTCCTATCAAGAACAACTCCAACATCGATGCTATGATGTGGGTAGGTCTTCCGGGACTTGTTGGTAACACATCTATCGCTCAGGCTCTTTCCGGTACAGTTAACCCATCCGGTCGTCTGGCTGATACATACGCTGTAGACTTTAAGCTCGATCCTACATACTACAATGCAGGTCTTCTGGGCTCAAAGACTTACACAGACAAGAAAAATTGCCACTATATCGACTACTGCGAAGGCATTTACGTAGGTTACAGATACTATGAGACAGCAGCTTATGAAGGCTTCATCGATTACAATGGATCTGTAGCATATCCATTCGGCCACGGTCTGTCTTACACCACCTTCAAGCAGGAAATGACCAGCATGAAGGAAAAGGATGGCAAGATCGAGGTTAAGGTTAAGGTAACAAACACAGGTAAGGTAGCAGGTAAGGAAGTAGCTCAGGTTTACTTCACAGCTCCTTACAACAAGGCTGAGAACATCGAGAAGTCTTATGTAGAACTTGCAGGCTTTGCAAAGACAGGTCTCCTTCAGCCTGGCGCATCCGAGACACTTACTATTGAGTTTGGTGTTGACGAGATGGCAGCTTTCGATTACCTGGGCGAGAAGTCTTATGTTCTTTCCGCAGGTGATTATGAGATTAAGCTCATGAACAATTCTCATGATGTTATTGATTCCAAGACCTACACTGTAAACAAGAAGGTTGTTTACAAGGAAGGTAAGGATGGTAAGAGAGAGACAGACCTCATCGCAGCTGTAGGTATTTTCGGCTACGCTGACGGTTCCAAGGAAACAGTTCCTGTTAAGTACATGACAAGAGCAGATATGAAGCTTCCTGAAAAGACAGAGGCTCGTCCTGCTTCTCCTGCAGTAAATGCTACAGATAATGCATCTTACAAGAACGATTCCGAAGCAATTGCTACATTCCCGAATGAAGCAGTTACAGTAGGCGTAGATGCAGGCATTAAGTTCAAGGACATGGCAGGTGTTCCATTTGACGATCCTAAGTGGGATGAGTTTATGGACCAGCTTACCGTTCAGGAAATGATCGACCTTATCTCCTTCGGTGGTTACAAGAATGAGGCTGTAGCTTCCGTAGAAAAGCCTAAGTGCCTTGACTTCGACGGTCCTAACGGCTTTAACAATCAGAACGCTTCCTCCACAGGCGTTGCAGGTGGTTGGGGTGTTGCATATCCTAACGAAACAGTAGTATCTTCAACTTTCTCTGAGGAAGTTGCAAAGCTTTGGGGTGAAGCTCTCGGTATTGAGTCCAGAGAGTACTCTATCCCGGGTTGGTATGCTCCTGGTGTAAACATTCATCGTTCTCCATATGACGGAAGAAACTTCGAGTACTTCTCTGAAGATCCTCTTCTTTCCGGTAAGATTTCAGCTAAGGTTGTTTACGGTGCAGCTGAGTACGGTCTCTACTGCTATGTAAAGCATTTCGCTGCAAACGAGACAGAGACAGATCGTGCATCTAACGGTCTTTTCACATGGTTAAATGAGCAGGCTCTTCGTGAGATCTACCTTGTTCCTTTCGAACTTTCCGTAAAGGAAGGCGGCACAACAGCTATCATGAGCTCCTTCAACCGTATCGGTGACAAGTGGGCAGGTAACAACTACCAGCTTCTTACAACAGTTCTTAGAAACGAGTGGGGCTTCCACGGTACAGTTATCACAGACTACTATATGTCCATGCAGGCATTCATGAATCCTCAGTGGAGTATCGTAGCAGGTAACGACCTCTTACTTACAGGTATGGAGTTCTTGAGACCTAACTGGTCCAACGCTGACCTGGCTGATCCTATTATCCAGCAGGCTGCAAGAAGAGCTGCAAAGAATATCTTCTATACAACAGCAAACAGTAACGCAACAGGTTCTTCCTTTGCTATGAAGGGTGAGGAATCTCACGTAACACGTACACTTCTTATCATCGTTGACTGCGTACTCGGAGCACTTATCGTATTCATGGTAACATTCTCTGTATTACGTACAAAGAAGCACAAGAAGTATATCGTAGAAATCATTAAGCAGAGAAGGGAGCAGGCATAAAATGAAAAAGAATTTCAAATATTTAGTGAAGGCCGTTTCTGTACTTACAGCGGCAGCTCTTCTCCTCTCTACTCCACTGCCAAAAACAGTAAGAGCAGATGAAACAAAATACGAAGCTGAAGATGCAGACCTTTCTGCAGCTGTATCCAGCGGCTCCAATGGCGAGAGCATGATCGAAGAGAATGCCAAGGCCAGCGGCGGCAAGTCAGTAGGCTACTTCAGTAAGACCGGCAACAAGATTACATGGACAGTAAATCACGAAGGCGGCGAGGTATCCCTGGGCTTTGCTATGGCATCCGGCGCACTTGACTTCATGAAGTCTATGGAGACAGGCTTTGCTCAGATGTTCACAGAGGATCTGGATCTTCAGGGCAAGGTAAAGGTGCTTGTAAACGGCACAGAGGTTCCTCTTATTGCAAACAGTGTTCTTCCCGGCTGTGGCGATGAGAATGTTTTCAACAACTGGAAGACAATTTATGTACCTGCAACACTTAATGCAGGCGAGAACAAGATAACACTTGAGATGCTTACCGATTCAGCTCCCAATATCGACTATATGGAGATTGCAGCTGCAGGTAAGACAAATGACGGTAACAGCCAGCCGGGTAACAACCAGGGTGGTAATACAGCAGTTCCTACCACAAAGTACGAAGCAGAAGCAGCAGATCTTTCTGAGGCAGCATCCAGCCAGGATGGCACCAGCATGATCGAGACCGTTGACAATGCCAGCGGTGGTGAGTCTGTAGGCTACTTCAATAAGGCAGGCAACAAGATTACATG
>JAZUHR010000101.1:0-2529 GCA_045641825.1 Lachnospiraceae bacterium | reverse complement strand
TACAAATGACGGTAAGGGTCATGAACCAATTCGCCAAAACATGCGTTCGTACATTGAATCAGCCTCATTCCATTCATATCCAATTCTTTGGAGATACTTGGAATTTGGACAGTACCGATGTATTTACTTGCTACTTTATAGCTTCCTTTCTTTTTCAGCGACGGATCAAGAACTATCAGATGATCGTCATAATGATATCCATAAACGAAATCTTGACCATTATATACTCTGGAGCATGTAACCAGGTCCTCCGGAAGGATAACCTTACCTTCAGTCTCCTTCAGCACTGCCTCTGGAAGCAGGCATTCTGAAACAGAGGATTCCGTGGTGGACAGATCCACACATACCTCTGTAGGACTTGCTTTCAACCCTCCCGTGGCAGGATTACGCTGAGGAGTCTGGAATGAATACATCTTACTACCGAGAATTACCAGAGGATACCAGGAACTGCTATGTACATAATACACGTCATCATCGGCCGTGAAATCATATTTCTACTTTAAAGTACCTGTACTGTCTATCATAAAAAGCTTCTTTTCTACAATACTTGGTATATAGATTTCATTCCAATCTTTTACAGTGACTCCGGTAGCCCTTACAAGACCATTCGGACCCTCTCTTACAAGTGTTATTTTTTTATCAAGTTTCTGATCCTTTAAGGTATAAGCCAGAACCTGCATGCTTTCATGATCCTGAAGGACAAGAAACTCATTTCCTCCCTTATCCTTGAATACCTGACAGGTATAATTGTAAACGCTTACATCGTTTGGTAGCTCAAAAGCGAGGGTATCCCTTGTTTCTACTAAATCATAATCTTTACCTTGTGTCCCCATTCCACAGGAACACAAAGCAAATAATGAAGTGAACCCAAAAAGTTGGACACAACTCTTGAGTTCCCATGAAAAGAAACAAGTTTTCTGTGGCTTTTAAATTAGCCGCGATTAGAATGGTTGAATCTGGTAAGTCTGCCCGTTCAGTTGCGCGTATGCTTGGCTTAGGCCATAATAGTATTTATGATTGGATAGCCATTTATCATCAGAAAGGTCTATCAGGACTGGAACCTGTTGCCAAAACCGGTAAAAGGGACTTCTCTTTTGAAGAAAAATGCAGAATTGTTCGTGAATGTCAGGGTTCTGAACTATCTTTGCCGGAGTTAGCTGCCAGACACGACATATCCTCCACGCTTCTCTCCGGTTGGATAAGCAAAGCGAGAAAGGGTGGATTTGAGTCTCTGGCTCGTAATCATGTAGCATCCCAAACGACAGTCAGAAACGAAGTGAAACACCTCCCGAAAGATGAGCTGGAGAAGGAAAATGAACGTCTGCGCAAGGAAAATGAACGCTTGAGAGTTGAAGTCCTCCTGCTAAAAAAAGTGAGAGCCTTAGTCGAGGAGAGAGAGTCCCAAAACAAAAAGATTGGGCGCGGGCCATCGAAGAACTAAGGCGTGATGAACATGTGAATCTTGAACTCTTGCTGGAGCTCAAGAAGATGGCACGCAGCACCTTCTACTATCATCTGAAGCGTCTCAAGTCACCAGAAAAATACAAGGAAATAAAGGACAGGATATCGGATGTATTCCACAGAAACAAAGGACGTTACGGATACAGAAGGATTACGCTTGAGTTGCAGAAGGAGTATCCTTCCATCAACCATAAGACAGTACGCAGGCTCATGATAGAACTCGGCTTGAGGTGTGAGGTGAGAAAGGTAAGATACCGCTCCTACAAGGGTGAGACAGGAAAGACAGCCCCTAACATATTAGACAGGCGGTTTAAAGCTGAGAGACCTTACCAGAAGGTTGCTACTGACGTGACGCAGATCAACATAGCCGGTTCAAAGCTCTATCTGTCTCCTGTACTTGACATGTATGACGGAGAAGTGCTTTCATACACCATCTCAGAGACTCCAAACCTGAAGATGGTCATGGATATGCTGAACCAGCTATATGAGAAGATAAAGATACCAGAAGGGATGCTCATGCACTCTGACCAGGGATGGCACTACCAGCATGCAGCATATCGCAAGAGCCTGGAGAGTCACAACATTATCCAAAGCATGTCGCGCAAGGGCAACTGCCTGGATAATGCCATGATGGAGAATTTCTTTGGATTAATGAAGTCTGAGCTTCTTTATCCGAAAAAATACACCTCTGTCCAGCAATTTATTAAAGATCTGGACGAGTATATGTACTACTACAATAACGAAAGGATTAAATTGAGATTAAACGGCTTGTCTCCTGTACAATATAGGGAGGCATATATAACATTAAATAATAAATGAACCCGTCCAACTTTTTGGGTTCACTTCAGTCCCCCGTCTCCCCCCGCTGGATCACCGGCTTCCTGCAGAAGAACGCCTACACCCCGGGACACCGGCATGCCTGGTGGCTCAAGCTGGGCAGTTACCTGAAGTATGTGGGCGTGCCAGCCTCCTCCCTGAAAGACTACAAGCGGGAAATGCTGAAACTGCTGGCCCGCCTGAACCTGATTACCCCCGACGACCCTTCCCTGCGCAGTGCCACGGAGATAG
>JAZUHR010000100.1:0-4388 GCA_045641825.1 Lachnospiraceae bacterium | reverse complement strand
AAAATTTATCCAATCTGTCCATTACATCATCCTCCAGCCGGGAAGAAGCTTATTTTTAAGAGTATTGCGTTGTGCCTTGGCCCAGCCCAGAGGTAAGTCATCCACACATACCAGTACCCAACCATCAGGGACATCGTACCTAGCCTCAATAGTCTCACACTTAAGATACTTAATTACATCCTCGTCATCATGAGACAAAGAGTAAACATTGTCATACTCTATGGCTTTAAGGGCCATCGCCAGAGCCTGAGAAGGCTCAAAGCGGTCCTTCCTTACTTCACCCAAAAGCAGGCCTGTACGCATAATTCTAAGACCTGAAATATCTGGAATTCCTTTCGGAACAAGACAGAGGTATTCGCCTCTCAATTCCAGTCTGTCAGAAGGAATATCCATCTTCACATGTTTAAAAAACTCAGCTACACAGGCGGGAATCTTATCGCTCTTTTTCCTGTAAGGCACAAGGCCTGTCTTTTCACCGTCATCTCGCTGTAAAAGAGCAGAAAAATGCCCTTCTCCCTTAAGCCTGTGAGGCCAGAGCCTTATGGCATTTTCGATTTCTTTTTTGTCACTGCCTATATACTCAGGGTGGCCATGGTCAAAGCCCTCATAGGTAAGGTCCGACTTAACCACATGAAAATCCGGGTAATTTTCCAAAATCCATTGCAGTGACCCTTCATCTTCCGAAGGATCAAAAGTACAGGTAGAGTAAAGCAGCATCCCGCCGGGAGCCAGCATGGGAAGTACGGCTTCCAATATCTCCAACTGCAATTTATGGTAATATTCCACGCCATACTGTTCCCAGTTCTTCATAATGGCGGGGCTTTTTCTGAACATGCCCTCTCCGCTGCAGGGTGCGTCAATCAGTATTTTATCGAAGTAACCTCTGAATTTCTCTGTCATCTTGGAGGGTGCTTCAGACATAATCAGAGCATTTTTACTACCGAAAACCTCAAGATTTTTAAGAAGTGCCTTGGCTCTGGAGGCCGAAATATCATTGGATACCAGAACGCCTGTGCCGTTTAATTTGGCAGAAAGTTCCGTACTTTTTCCACCGGGGGCTGCACAGATATCCAGCACCTTATCTCCGGGATTTATGGGAAGCATATTGGCCGGAGTCATGGCTGAAGGCTCCTGAATGTAATACAGTCCCGCATAATAATAAGGGTCCTTACTGGGAGTATCCGAAAGATCATAGTAAAAGCCATTATCTATCCATGCTACTTCTTCAGTCTTAAAAGGGATTTTTTCAAGGAACTTTTCTTTATCAGTCTTCATACGGTTAAAACGAACTCCACCGTATCTTTCATCCTTGAAGCCGTCCAAAAAAGCCTGGAATTCGTCCCCTAAAAGTTCCCTCATCTTATTTTCAAATTTTTCGGGTAATTTTTGTATCATTTACTTCACCACACCTATTTTCTGATTTCATCACATCTTTTTCCCAAAGAGAAACTATGTTCAGTTCCCCCTCGAAAAACTTAAGTGATGATATTATCAGTTTAAAGTCTGTGCTCTGTAGGATTCTGAAATAGTGTCCAGTTCTCTGGAAAATTTTATAAGCAGACTCAATTCACCTGAAGAATATACCTGGAAAAATTCTTTCTGAATCTTCTCTACGTCTGCTTGATTCATGTGCTTGTAAAGGTTCTGGATATTGTTAAGAATATCTGCAGTAATATTGGCCTTCAGGTTAAAGGAAGCCTGTGAATCCAGAATTTCCTCACGTACAGAGGACATCTCCTGATCCAATACCACTATAGCCTCTGCGGCTCCTTTAAGTCGGTCTCTTATGTCCTCTGGCATATTCATTTTATACTTGTACTGAAGAGAATGCTCGATGGTCGCCCAGAAATTCATGGCCAGAGTTCTTATCTGAATCTCAACCTTGATTTCTCTGGGTCCCTTCTCTGTCTCAACAGTATATTGCACAATCAGGTGATAGCTTCTGTAGCCGGAATCCTTACGGTTCTTGATATAGTCCTTTTCTTCCACCACTCGCATATCCGAACGCATGTGAATAAGATTTACCACATCGTAGATATCTTCCACAAACTGACAGATAATTCTTATACCCGCGATATCCTCCAGATAGCTCTCAAAGTCCTCAAAGGGAATACCCTTTTTCATACACTTTTCCAAAATACTGGATATCTTTTTCACACGACCGTCTACTCGTTCTATAGAGGAATACTGCCCCTGATTTCTCTTAGCTTCTATCATGTGCCTGAACTTTACCACCAGTTCATCTACCGCCAGTGAGTAAGGCTCCAACAGTTCTCGCCACATTTTTATTTCCATTTTTCTTCTCCTTTATTCCATCGCAATTCCCAGTTTTTTGTAATAATCTCCTACCCACTCGTCCCAGGCGTGGTCCAGTTCATGACCGATGGTAAAAGTACTTCGAAAAGCACCTGTCACCACCCTCATTTCCCCGGCAGAGTATGTTATGTTCATACTCAGGAGAATCTGCTCGGTATCGCTTATGTTAACACCCTTTTCCTTCATAATTTCTCTTGCTTTTCCTTCGGATAATACAAAAGAAAGTTTAATCAAAAGCGGTGTTTTTTTCCCTTTAATCAGTTCAAAAATATGTTCTTTTATTTTTCCCCAATTAACATACTTTTGAAGTTCCTGAATCTCTTCACTGTCGAAGTAATCGCTATGAATCGTCGCATCAAAGCAAAAATCCATATAGGTCCTGACCAGGCCTTCCCTGAAGAGAAACGCATCAAAGGCCTCACTTTTTAAAATCACTCCCATAAATCTGTTGATTTCGGTTATTTTTAATTCTGTCACTTTTCTTACCTTTTCCCAGTATAAGACCCTTTTGCTATGCCCCCGCCTTAATTATAAGCGTCAGTATCACATAGGAAATGGGATAAACACTGTAAAAAAAACCTTGAGAAGCTATACTCTTATAGCCTCTTTCCCCATTGTAAAACCAGGTGCAAACCCCGCCCACTATAGGAGCGTACATAACCATCCAAGCCGCACTTCCCAGCACAACTATCTGTATCGCGGCAAGAGCCAGAAGAATAACAAATGGATTACCGTAAAAAAGATACATGGCTGCGATTGTAAGAATTACTCCGCCACCGTATTCAAGGCCTATTATTATTGCGATTCCGGCAAATACAATTATAAGAAAAATGGTGAGTAGATTTCGTCCCACGGGACTATCCTTGAAGTAATGTCTCACCAGCTCAAGCAGATACACCATGACTACACCCCAGGTCAGGGTAAGAAAAATATTCAGATTGTTACCAATCAAGTACCTGGAAAAATTATTGCCGAACAGAGCATAATCAATGATGAACTCGGTGATTACCCCCACCAGCAAGAGTTTTAGGATATATTTTCTAATCTCTCTCGTATGCTTGTAGCCCTCGATGGCCAGAAAGCAGAGAATAGGAAGGGAAATATACAAAAAACCATTTCCCAGCATGTAGAAAAGTCTACTGCCCCTGTCAGTCTCCTGCCCTGTACCTGCGAAGCCCAGTTCTATGAGAATTCTTCCCCCAACAAACAAAAAGGTAGATATTAGTTTTAGTGTAAAACCGGAAAAAACCGGCCTAAAATACTTGTTCATTTTCTATGTGTCGCCCCATAAAATAAATATTGCTGCATAACACCACAATAAGGCTCATATTTTTTGTAATCAAAGCCCTCCGGATAATGAGCTGCAAGCTCCCTGTTTATCCAAACATCCTTAGGAAAAGCGTTCAGTCTGTGATAGCCGAAAAGCATAATGCAGCTGGCTACCTTCTCCCCCACTCCGCGAATTTCCATAAGCTTGCTCTTTAATTCCTCATCCGGCAATGCCTCGTAAGCCTTTAAATCAAGTTCCCCGCAGGCCACCCTGACAGACGCTATACGAATGTATTCCGCCCTGTAGCCAAGCCCGCATGCTGCCAGCTCCTCGTCTGAAAGCTTCGCAATCTGCGCAGCTTCCGGAAATTTTGTCCCGCCGCAGATACTGCAAAGTCTCTCTACGGAGGTCCGAATAGCCGGCATGGATTTCCTCTGAGAGATAATAAAAGTAATCAGCATTTCAAAAAGATCCTGATGCAAAATCCTTATCCCCCTGGCATTCTCGGCGCACGTAAGGAGGTGGCTGTCATTTCTGTCAACCAGCCCCGCAATGCTTCTGTAGGAGGTCTCGATATCCAGATAATCCTTCCAGAATTCCTCGTCTGCCTCAGGGCAATCCACTTGTATTCTGCCGTCAGAAAGCTCTGAAATAACCGTCTCTCGGCTTCCTGCTCTTACCCTGTAGGTATTGTCATCTATTAAATTCCATCGAAAGGCCTGACCGCAGTCTCCGGTCTTTCTAAGGTCAAAATCATCATTTAAAGCAATAATCATAATTAGTTTTCTAAGCTGGTATGCGC
>JAZUHR010000099.1:0-3626 GCA_045641825.1 Lachnospiraceae bacterium | reverse complement strand
AAGCACGCCGCCAGCGTTCATCCTGAGCCAGGATCAAACTCTCATGTTTGAATGTTTGTTTCCTCTCAGAACTACTCTGGCTTATTTTCTAAAAAGTAAGCTGTTGTGTTCCGTTCCATCTCGAACCGGGAATGGTTCTCGATGAATCTTTTTACTGTTTTAAAGGATCGATCTCTCGATCGAAACTTCACAATTGAAAATCAATTTTAATTGAATTTTCAGGGTTGTTTAGCTGTTTAATTATCAAGGTTCTTTGTTGTTTGTCATCGCCTTATCAGCGACAGCTCGTATAGAATATCATCGTTTTGAACTTTTGTCAACAACTTTTTTAAGTTTTTTTGAAAAAGTTTTTTGAGCGCTGAACCACTGCTGTATGAGACGCTTTGCTCATGTCCTGAGGTCTTGCTTTCGTTTGATGTGTTCCTAACGAACAGGCGTTATCTTACTACCAAATAATCGTTTTGTCAACACCTAATTTGATAAATTTTTCAAATTGTTTGAAATTTATAAACTATTTAGAAAAAAGGCCTGTGGGCACCATAGGCTCACAGGCTCTTAATCATCATTTCATCCTTTCGCACCTAGTCATTAAGAAGGCAGTTCATAACCATGACTGTTCCGCTCCAAACCTTGATAACAGCCGTATCTTCTCTCCATTCATTGCTCTGGCCCAGAGGGAAATCAGCTGATATCATCTCTCTTTCCACCTCGTACTTGGTGCCTCGGACGGATATCTCAGCTTCGTCCGAAAGAGCCAGTACAGAGAGAGAATACTGTGGATATTTTTCCAGAATTATCTCGTCATTGTGGATAATATGCAAAATTGTAGCTTTTCCGACTACAATTATCTTTACGTCTCTCTCTGCCGCGTAGCGGGCCGCCTGAATATTGGACATAAGGTGATCCAGTCGTCCGCCCAGAGCACAGCAGACAATAATCAGGTCGCTTCCTTTTTCCACCGCCTCCCTGATGGCGTGCATGGTATCGGTATCGTCCTTTTCCACAGGCAGTCTTTCTATAGGTATATCCGTAGGCAGGGCGCTTTCATAGGAATCGAAATCCCCGATAATGAGGTCCGGCTTTATCCCTTCCTCCTTCGCATACGCCAAGCCCTTGTCGCAGGCAATTATACATGTATCTTCATATTCAGAGGCCTTATACTTGATGGCATACTCGATTCCGCCTTTTTCCCCTCCGGATATAATAATGGTTTTTTTCATAGGGAGTCTCCGTAAAAAATCTTTAATTGCCTACCGCTTCCTTGGCCAGCTTATCCGCCAGTTCATTAAATCTGTCGCCGGTGTGTGCTGCCACCTTTTTAAAGGATACGCTCACCTTTGCCTTCATTTTATCCATATAATCACGGTAGCCCTTTGTGTATTCATTCTTGCATTTCCACCCACCGGTAGCCCACATTTCGATTCCCATATAATCATAGTAGATTACAAGCTCTGAATAATTGTGAGCCGCAGCATATTTCACGGCATTCATGGCTCCCAGCATTTCACCTGATACATTTCGGAGCTTCGCCACGTCCGGGTCATTTCCCGAGCCTGACAGCTTTTCGTAGGCTTCATCGTTTTCGGGTAGCAAAATAACGCAGCCGTAACCATATACGCCTGTCGCCACATTATAGCTTCCGTCTACATATGCTGTGAGAATTTTATCCACAGTCAGCCTCCTTTTTATAAATAGATATACACATTTGCAAAGCTTTAGTCGTACGCTGTCTGCATTACTTTATTCGTTTCCATCGTCTGCAGATAATCATATGCATTACTTTATCCGTTTCCATCGTCTGCATATAATCATATGCATTACTTATGTTCTGTATTATTTATGCGCATCCGAAGAACATCTACTTCACCACATCCACACTCTCTATGCCGTATTTGTGAAAAAGCATGATCGCGCCTTCCGTGATTTCCTCACCGGAAACCACTATAGGTATCGCAGGCGGGCAGGACACCAGGGGGCTGGCGCAAATTCTGCCAAGAGCTTTACCCACCGAAATCGTCTCCTGCTCTGCAAAAAATGCCTGGCGCAGGGATATCTTCTGCTGATTTTTCAGAGAAGGCAGGCTTTCCAGACCTGTTCCATAGTCTGTTTCATGGCTAGTTTCATCCCCGGCTTCATAGCTTGCTTCATTGCCAGTCTCATCCCCGGTCGCATCCCTTCTTTCGCATGGCATGCTACTTAAAACTTCTCTTATTTTCTTTATATCTTCAGCCCCGTTACACGGCGTGGTCATAAGCACCAGGTAATCGGGATCCGCGTATTCACATTCAATATTGGCCTCGCGAAGATATTCTGCCATACTTCTGCCATCGCATCTGATAGTGATTTTATACGGGTCTGTTTCCACTATCTTCCAGCCGTTTTTACTAAGGCTTTCCTTGCATTCGCCTATCACCTTTTCCCATGCGGTAGCTTCTCCCGAGGCTTTTTTCATAGTCGCTTCAGCCTTCAACTCCGAAAGATACTTATTGCAGAGATCCAGAGACTGCAAAATAAGGTAGGATGGGCTGGTGGAGCCGAAAAGAGCCATTGCCTGCTTGGCACCTGCCGCCCAGGTCACAGGAGCATTTTTTCCTATATGAAGATAGGCTCCTCCCGTCAGAACAGGCAGAGTCTTGTGGGCAGAATCGCAGCACATGTCCGCGCCCAGATCCATGGGGTGCATAGACTCAGCAAGAAACTTCGTATAGGCACCGTGAGCATTGTCTACCAGGAGAAATGTGCCGTATTCGTGGCAGACCTCGGAGAGCGCCTTGATATCAGACATCCCACCCAGATAATCAGGACTTGTGATATATACCGCTGCCGGCTTTTCATTCATTTCCTCCAGTTTTTCACGGAGGCCCTCCGAGGAAATCACACAGCTGCAGATGGAATCACTGTTCTCGCTGTAGAGCCATTCCACCTGAAAATCCAATAGTGCCCCGGCGTATAAAAAAGACTTGTGAACATTTCTTGCAGCCAGGATAATCGGCTTTTCCTTTGCCTTACTGGACTGTACTGCCAAAAACAGCATAGCCCGTATGCACTGGCTGGAGCCCTCCGTGCTGTAGAGAGTTTTTTGCGTACCAAAAAGAGCTGTCGCATTGGACTCGCTCTTTTCAATAATTCCGGAAGCCTCATACAAGGCGTCCGCACCCTTTATTTCTGTTATATCAAAGCTTTCAATTCCGAGAGGGCCCTGACCCTTATGTCCCGGCATATGAAGCCGCATCGTACCGTTTTCACAGTATTTCCTGACAAAATCCGCAATGGGAGTATCCACTATTGATCCTCCTTGGCCGCCTTCATCATAATCGCACATTCTATACGCTTTTTGAAAAGCTCGCAGCCCGGCTCATATATACCGCGAATGCTGCCGGATGCATGATAAGCGTTGGCCGCACATCCGCCTGAGCAATAGAGCTTGGCCCAACAATCCTTACATTCAGGACGGGCGTAAGCATTGCATGCACGGAAGTCCTCACGAAGCTCTGTCGCTGTAACGCCCTTCCAGATATCACCCAGCTTATAAGCCTCATCGCCTACGAACTGGTGGCATGGATAGAGATCTCCCCATGGTGTAACCGCCATATATTCCGTACCCGAGCCGCAACCGGATACACGCT
>JAZUHR010000098.1:0-7763 GCA_045641825.1 Lachnospiraceae bacterium | reverse complement strand
GCAATTATCATGGAGACAATTCAGGGCGAAGGCGGAATTTATCCTGCAGATCCTGATTTCATAAAGGGAATCAGAGCCCTCTGTGATGAGAAGGATATCGTAATGATTCTGGATGAAGTGCAGTGCGGTATGGGCAGATCCGGCGAGATGTTTGCCTATAAGACATACGGCATCATGCCTGATATTATGACCTCTGCCAAGGGCCTGGGCAGCGGTGTGCCTATTGGTGCATTTGCGGCAACAGAGCGAATTGCAGATGCCATGGTACCCGGTGACCACGGCAGCACCTATGGAGGAAATCCTCTGGTATGTGCGGCATCAGCCAAGGTGTTTGAGATATTTGAGCAAGATGGCATCCTGGAGAATGTAAAGAAGGTAGGCGCTTATCTCTACGAGGAACTGGATAAATTCATGGAGCGTCACAGCGACAAGGTGCTTGCTCACCGTGGAATTCCTATGATGCAGGGACTTGAATTTAATATTCCTGTTGGTGATATCGTGAAGGCAGCACAGGCAAATGGCCTTATTCTGATTTCCGCAGGACAAAATGTTGTAAGATTTTTACCACCTCTCATTATTAGCAAAGAGAACGTGGATGAAATGATAGAAAAGTTGGAAAAATGCATCTAAGCTATCGAAAATGATTTCGAAGAGGTGTTTTGGATGACAAATATAAAATTGGCTTTGGCGGCTCTTAAGGAAGGGCAATTGCTGAAAATAATGCCCCACGGAACCAGTATGATTCCGACCTTCCGAGGGGACAGGGACGAAGCACATGTAGCGCCCTCAGCCACAATTTTTGACTATGATTATGCAGTGGAGCCCCAAAAGAATGATATCGCAGTATACCTCCGTCAGGACGGTACCTATGTAATTCACAGGATTCTTCGCATAGTAAATCGCGATGGACAAAAGGAATACTATATGGTGGGAGATCACCAGGAAGAGATAGAAGGTCCGCTTAAGCCTGAGCAGATACATGGCGTGGTCATGAAAATAGTCAGAAAGGGCAAAGATATAGACTGCAGGAAGGATTTTACCTATAATCTCTGGGTAAAATTCTGGGTGGCGGTCCGCCCCATTCGCTTTAAATTTATCTGGGTATGGTGGAAAGTGAAAGGCGCCAAAAGAAGACTGCTTAAGAGATAAGGTTAGGATTTTTTTATAGGATTTCGGGTTATTTTATTCTTTCTTTATTACCTTTTAGGGATACACGTGATATTATTCCATTAATTTATTAATGGTACTTTAGACCTAATTGTATAGAGGAGGAAGAGTATGAGTAGAAAATTCAATAAACCCGAAATTGTAGAAACAGAGATTAAGCTTGAAGGTGTATATGCCAACAGTGGTGCCCCAATGGGAAAATGCCGTTTCGGCCGTGATACCTATAATCCCGGTTCCGATAAGTGCCAGGCTTGCAGCTTATCCGGTGGACTTTCATACAAAGGTCAGGCCTTCAAGGAAAACTTTACCGGCTGCGTAGACGGTATGCCGGGTAAGTAAAATAAAAAAAGAACCCGTAGCGGAAGTCATACTATGATGCTCCTGCTACGGGTATTTTTTATGAATTCGTCCAGATATTCTTTCAGCTCCGGCAGATCTGCAGTATCTGCCTCCAGGAGGGCTGCTGACCTTTCCAGTAGTTCATCAAAGGTTAAGTCATTATCCTCCAGCTCCTTTAGTATCAGATAGGCAGTTTCGCTTATTTTGGATACAGGAGTTGAGCTTACGACCTTCTGCCCCACAGGGATCAGGTAATAATCGTCTTTAATTTTTCTTACTAAATATTCATCGGATAGCTTCATACAGACACCAATTTTTAATGTATCATTTTATTATCAATATAGTCCTTAGAGCAAAGTGCTGCTTCTACTGACATGTTGCAGGAGAGTGCGGCCAGCAGAAGGTCTTTTTCAAGGTCCTCACATATATCCAGGATTCTTGATACCAGGGAGCGATCCCAGTTGGGAGCCAGGCTCTCGGATAGTATTTTAAGTATTCTTTCGCTGCCGCATAGGTCTGATACACTGTTATCTGAGCTTCGGGTAAGAAAAAAGATGCCACCCAAGGCCAGATCGGAGGAGGTGCAGATATTAGATGTACCACACCAGGGAAGTGCCCCGGCAGTGAGTTTTTTCCGGGAATCACGGTATATCATGCACACATCACCGTTGAAGTCACGGTGTTCGATTCCTGCCTCCTGCCAGAGACGGGCGTGAGTGCTTTTGCCGGTGCCGGAAGGAGCTGAAAATAACCAGACACGGTCCCTGTAAATGATAGATGAGGAATGTATGGGAAGGCGGCCCAGCCTTAAAGCGTGAAAAAAGAAGGCATCACGTAAGGAGTAGAGGAATTCCTCGTAAGGATCAGGAATAGGAGACGCGTCCTTGCTTAGAGCAATATTGAAGGTGTCTATGCAAGGCGCCTTGGAGGCATCATAGTAAATATGAGCACAGCTCTCTTTTTTGAATAGTTTATAGCCATATATAAGCTTTGGAAATCTGTAAAAAACAGTATAGGCTTCAGCACTGTCCATAATCCCCAGACTTTCAGCGGAAATCAGGAGAGGGGGTGTCATCTCTATGGGATTTTTGTCCATAGGCATGAAGGTAATATCTATGTCCGGCTGAGAAAAGGCCGGTACCTTAAAGGAATTCAGTTCTTTATGCGCTTGTAGTGATCCGAAATCGACCCTGAGCCTTAGACCGGCTATCATGAAATAATTCATCTGACCCTCTTTTTTACATAAATATCTACTCTGCATTATATCGAAAGGCGCATATACTGCAATAAAAAATAGTTTAAAGTATCCTAAAGATAAAATAACCGAAGGCACCCTGAAATAATACTTGCCAAAGCTGGTAGAAAAATACATAATGATGAAAATAAAATGAGGAGATATCCACATGGAAATCAGAGAAAAATTATTTGAACTTCAGGATAAAGAATACGGGGCTTTTCAGGTGAAGCTGACTCCCGGAATTGACACTGAAAGTGTTATAGGTGTCCGGGTACCGGTGCTCAGAAAGCTGGCAAAGGAAATCTACAAGTCCGGTGACTACGAGGCATTTCTTCAGGATTTGCCCCATCGCTACTATGATGAAAATATGCTGCATGGCCTCATAATCTCAGAGATAAAGGACTATGAAAAATGTATAGTCCATTTGGAGGCTTTTTTACCCTATGTGGATAACTGGGCGGTGTGCGATATAATGTCTCCCAAGGCTTTAAAAAAGCAGAAGAAGGAGCTTCTGGGGAAAATCAGGGAGTGGACAAAGTCTACTCATACCTATACCTGCCGCTTCGGTATGGAAATGCTCATGTCCTTTTATCTGGATGAGGACTTCAAGGCAGAATATCTGGAAATACCGGCAGCAGTACACTCAGATGAATATTATGTGAATATGATGATTGCCTGGTTTTTTGCTACGGCTCTGGCCAAACAGTGGGAGGCGACCATACCATATATTGAGGAAAAAAGACTGGGGGACTGGACTCACAATAAGACCATTCAGAAGGCGGTAGAAAGCTATCGTATTACAGGAGAGCAGAAGGATTACCTGAGAACCCTTAAATGCAGGAAGTAAGATGGAGTGAAAAAACTATATATCACCGCGCCGGGATAAGTTATAATAGCGTATCACATATACGTGAATGGCAGTAATGAGTTTTTTATCATTAAGCTGCAGTATAAAAAGAATTTTTTCAACGGCCTTTTCCATTGTCAGCATAATGAGAAAAAGCAAGGCATTTCTGCCGGTATCCGGTGAAAATGCTGAATTTTCCTGTACTTTTTTATAGGCTATCATATATTCGTTGTTAAGCATTGGAATAATCAGTGGCAGGTCGTGATCGAAGCGTGACGTGATTTCACACATGCGGGAGGGCCCCATACTGGGAATATCTGACCACCAGTAGCGGTCCGGAAGGTTAAAGCTCTGATGAGATGCGATTACCTCCTGCTGGGAAAAGTAACGCCAGAGGAGGCGGTCATAGTCGGGGCGTGTGCTCATTTGCTGCATATAGATTAAGAGTATCATCCATTCAAAAATATCCCGGGCGATAGGCAGTGCCTGCTCCGGGAATTCAGAATATGATATTTCTACAGCTTTTTTGGCGGATTCAAAGAGTCTGGCCTGAGAATCCAGCAAAAAGCGTAGGAAGTCTTTTTTTATATTTTTACGACATCGCAGGGTCTTGTCTTGGATTTTTTTCTCGCAACTGGTTAGGAAGGCTATCAGCTCATCATAGCCGGATTTGATGCCAAAGGATTCTTTTTCGAAAAAATTCATATATCTACTTCCGACCTTTTTACAATATAAAAATTTGGTGTCGTAGCCAAGCTTATCTTCAGCAATAATATCGCATTTTGATATTAATGTAAATCTTAGGCGTAAAATTCGTGGAAATCTACTTGTATATGTGATATAATTTCAAGGCTTAAGTAAGAGCTTTATTTAGAAAAATTAAATTTGATTTACACGTGATTAAGGAGAATAGAATGAGAATAGTAGTTTTGGCAGGTGGTATAAGCACAGAGCGTGACGTATCCCTGATTTCAGGAAAAAAGATTTATGAGGCCTGCAAGGCCAATGGCCATCAGGTGATTTTTGTAGATGTATATCTGGGCCTTCCCGGCGCCGATTTAGAGGGCATTTTCGAGCGGGATTACGACTGGCTTCAGGGTATTGCTGCAATTAGTGAGAAAAATCCCGATATCGAGTCTGTAAAGGCTCTTCGTACCGATAAAGAGGCCGGCTTCTTCGGACCCAATGTCCTTCGCGTATGCCAGATGGCAGACATCGTATTTATGGGGCTTCACGGTGAAAACGGTGAGAACGGCAAGATTCAGGCGGCATTTGACCTTATGGGTATCCGCTACACCGGCACAGATTATGTGAGCTCCGCTCTTTCCATGGACAAGGCCATTACCAAGGAGATTTTTGTACAAAATGGCGTGCCTACACCCAAGGGAGTAGCCTTTAAAAAGGGTCAGGAGCATCTGGACACAGTACCTTTTCCAAAGGTAGTCAAGGTAACTACCGGAGGCAGCAGCGTAGGTGTGTCTATTGTGCGTGACGAAGCAGAGTATCAGGCTGCATTAAACGATGCTTTTTCCTATGGCGACGAGGTAGTGGTAGAGGAATACATAAAGGGACGTGAGTTCTCCTGTGCGGTTATCGACGGTGAGGCATACCCTGTCATCGAGATTGCGCCGCTTTCAGGCTTCTATGATTACAAAAATAAGTATCAGGCAGGCTCCACCATAGAGACATGTCCTGCGCTTCTTCCTACAGAGCGTACCCATGAGATTCAGCGCGCCGCAGAGGCTGCCTTTAAGGCGCTTCGCCTCCATGTATATGCACGTATGGACTTCATGATGAGCGAGGAGACAGGTCGCATCTACTGTCTGGAGGCCAACACTCTGCCCGGAATGACTCCTACGTCCCTGCTCCCTCAGGAGGCAGCGGCTCTGGGAATCAGCTTCAACGAGCTGTGTGAGCTCATTATCAGAAAATCGCTGGCAAAATGATAAATAGGACGCGCTTCCTAAAGGAAGCTTATGATAGTCTTCGCCAGACGGGCATCAATTTGCCTGCGGCAAAAGGATAAAATATGAAAAACATGACTATTGAAAATATCTGTAAGGCCTGCAATGGACAGCTTTTTATAGGGAAGGGCAGACCGGAGA
Source organism: Lachnospiraceae bacterium (assembly GCA_045641825.1). Classification (GTDB taxonomy): domain Bacteria; phylum Bacillota; class Clostridia; order Lachnospirales; family Lachnospiraceae; genus RGIG3528. Next base: position 2,068 of record JAZUHR010000098.1, on the reverse strand, counting down.
CAGAGGTCGCGGATATTGTTATAGATTCCAGAAAAATAACTGCAGGTGCGGCTTTTATAGCTACCCGTGGTGAGAGAGTGGACGGCCATTCTTTCATAGGCCAGGTGGTTCAGAAGGGAGCGGCGCTGGTAATCGGTGAAAACGATCCGGATGACGCTGCATTACAGGGAGTACCCTATATTCAGACAGAGGATTCCTTCAAGGCCATTCGGGATATTGCGGCCTTTTACAGACAGAACCTTCAGGTGAAAATCATCGGTATCACAGGATCCGTGGGCAAGACCAGCACCAAGGAAGTTATTGCCAGTGTGGTTTCTGAGAAGTTTAAGACACAGAAGACGCAGGGGAATTTTAATAACGAGGTGGGAGTGCCACTGACCATTTTTTCCATAGAAGACAGCCATGAAGTGGCTGTAGTGGAAATGGGCATCAATCACTTCGGAGAGATGCATCGCCTGGCTGAAATCGCCCGTCCCAATATCTGCGTATATACCAATATCGGTCAGTGCCATCTGGAGTTTCTGGGAAGCAGAGACGGTATCCTTAAGGCCAAGACAGAGATGCTGGAGCACTTGTCCGAGGGTGCTGTGGCTATCATGAACGGAGACGATGACAAGCTGGTGACTGTGCAGGAAGTACAGGGAAGGCCGGTCGTATATTTCGGACAGGGAGATAATTCCCTCTACAGAGCCAAGGATATCCTGCCGGACAGCATTTTCGGCAGTGAATTCACCATAGAGACGCCCCAGGGAGATATCAGGACCTACATTCCTCTTCCCGGCATTCACATGGTAATGAACGCTGTGGCAGCGGCTGCGGTAGGGCATACTCTGGGTATGAGTAACGATGAGATTGACAGAGGCATCAGAAATGTCAAGTCCGTGGGCGGCCGCAGCAATGTTATCAGGACTTCGAGATACACCATTATCGATGACTGCTACAATGCAAATCCTGTTTCCATGGGGGCTGCGCTGGAGCTGCTCTCACAGGCACCCGGCAGACACATTGCGATTCTTGGCGATATGTTCGAGCTGGGAGAAAATGAGAATGCTCTCCATGGAAGCGTCGGTGAAAAGGCCGTTGATACTGCTACAGATGTGATTATCTGCGTAGGTCAGCTTTCTCAGCATATGTATTCCAGTGCTGTAGAAAAATATAAAAAAAGTATAAACACAGAAAAATCACTTCAGGTGTTATATTTTGCCACCAGAGATGAAATGCTGGAAGCTTTGCCCGGTATTTTGCAGGTGGGAGACAGTGTACTTGTAAAAGCATCTCACGGCATGGCTTTTTCAGCAGTAGTAGAGTATCTTAAGAACGAAAAGTAAAATAAACGCGACAGCGTATAAGGAAGGAATAAAAAAATGGCAAATCCTATAGTAACAATCACAATGGAATCCGGTGATCAGATCAAGGTGGAGCTTTACCCTGAGATCGCACCAAACACAGTAAACAACTTTATTTCACTGGTAAATCATAACTTTTACGATGGTCTTGATTTCCACAGAGTAATTTCCGGCTTCATGATTCAGGGAGGTTGTCCTGACGGCACAGGCATGGGCGGCCCAGGCTACTCTATCAAGGGTGAGTTCTCCTCAAACGGCTTTAAGAATGAGCTTAAGCACAAGAGAGGCGTTATCTCTATGGCTCGTTCCATGAACCCTGACAGCGCAGGCAGCCAGTTCTTCATTATGCATGCGGACGCCCCTCATCTGGATGGCTCCTACGCAGCATTTGGCGCTGTTACAGAGGGCATCGAGACAGTAGATAAGATTGCAGCTATCGACACAGACTGGAACGATCATCCTACCATTTCACAGCGCATGAAGTCCGTCACCGTGGAGACCTTCGGCGTGGAATACCCAGAGCCTAAGACCGGCAGAGCAAGATAGTTTTGCTCTCGCTCCACTCGTTGGGCACTTCTAGGTCAACGCCTGCTCTCGGCACCGACCACAACTATATTTATGTATCTAAATCATCGGCTCTTGGGCAGATAAACCATCGAAAAAAGTGATATTCACCTAACTATTTCTAAGACACGGTGCTACTACAAGGGGCACCATACAAA
>JAZUHR010000097.1:0-3000 GCA_045641825.1 Lachnospiraceae bacterium | reverse complement strand
GGTTCCTCTTTTGTAGCTACCATGTCAGGTATCACGGAGATTAATCCACTTCCTGCCCATTACTATTGTCCTGAATGTCATTTTGCAGATTTTGATTCAGAGCTGGTAAAGCCATATCAGAAAAATGCTATCTGCGGCTTCGATATGCCTGACAGGGACTGCCCGGTATGCGGCCACAAGCTGATAAAGGACGGTTGTGATATTCCTTTTGAGACCTTCCTGGGCTTTAACTGTGACAAGGAGCCGGATATCGACCTTAATTTCTCCGGTGAATATCAGTCCAAGGCCCATGATTATACAGAGGTTATTTTCGGTAAGGGTCAGACCTTTAAGGCCGGTACCGTACAGGGTGTGGCTGATAAGACGGCCCTTGGCTATGCCATGAAGTATGATGAGGATCATCATGATGGTCATCGTACCAAGAGAAAGGTGGAACTGGAGCGTCAGTCCATGGGCTGTATCGGTGTACGCCGTTCAACAGGTCAGCATCCCGGCGGTATCGTAGTACTTCCGGTGGGCGAGGATATTGATACCTTTACGCCTGTTCAGCGCCCTGCGAACGATGTTACATCGAATGTAACTACCACCCACTTTGATTACCATTCTATCGACCATAATCTGCTGAAGCTGGATATCCTGGGACACGATGATCCTACTATGATTAAACGTCTGGAGGAGCTTACAGGTATTGATGCCAAGACTATTCCTATGGATGACAAAAAGGTGGTTTCCCTTTTCCACGGGACGGAAGCCATGGGGATTACCAAGGATGACCTGGATGGTATAGATATGGGTTCTCTGGGACTTCCGGAGCTGGGCACAGATAATGCCATGAACATGCTTCGTGAGACCAAGCCCGACTGTTTTTCCGACATGGTGCGAATTTCCGGACTTTCTCACGGTACCGACGTTTATGCCAACAATGCCCAGGTGCTGATAGCAGAGGGGACATGCACTCTTAAAAATGCTATCTGTACCCGTGATGATATTATGCTTTACCTTATCAATCAGAATGTTGAGCCGGGCCATGCTTTCAAAATTATGGAGTCGGTACGTAAGGGCAGAGGTCTTACCGAAGACTGGGAAAAAGAGATGAAGGAGCATGGTGTGCCGGATTGGTATATCTGGTCCTGTAAAAAAATTCAGTACATGTTCCCCAAGGCTCATGCCTGTGCTTATATCATGATGGCCTTCCGTGTGGCTTGGTTTAAGGTTTATCATCCGCTGGCTTATTACGCCGCATTTTTCGGTATTCGTGCTGCAGCCTTCGACTATGAGACTATGTGTCTGGGTAAGGAAGCACTTAAACGTAATATGGAGTCGCTTAAGGACAAGGTGAAAAATCACGAGGCTTCAGCAAAGGAAGAGACTTCCTACATGAATATGAAGAGCGTTCTTGAAATGTATGCGAGAGGTCTGGAATTTATGCCTATTGATATTTTCAAGGCCAAGCCTCATGCTTTTCAGATAATAGACGGTAAGCTTATGCCGGCTCTGGATACCATCGAGGGACTTGGTGAAAAGGCTGCCGACCTGGTATATGAAGCTTGCAAGGGCGGACCTTTCACCTCCAAGGAAAATTTTAAGATCCGTTCCAAGGCTACGCAGACTGCCATTGAGACTATGAGCAGATTGGGAATTTTGTCTAATCTTCCTGAGACGGACCAGATGTCTCTTATGGATCTCTTTAATTTATAGGATTATACTTATCGTCTTTTAAACAAAATTTCTTAGCTTCCGGATAGAATATACAAGAAAACGGTATTTATAAAAGACAGAGCGACTGGCGAATGCTATCTGCTCTGATGTGACGACTTTGTTGACACGTTGAGCCCTTGCAGAATATGCAGGGGCTTTTTTGGATGTGAGATTACGAATTGTATGAATAGTTTTAAATATTCAGACAATTTACTAAAAAAATCTTTAAAATTAGACTTGCATTTTTTAGGAAAACAATGTATCATATCCATTGTTCTGTTGAACACTATGGCTCGTTAGTCAAGCGGCTAAGACGTCGCCCTCTCACGGCGAAGGCGGGAGTTCGATTCTCCCACGAGTCATTATCAATGATTTCATTGATTTACAGCTTTATATGGCTCGTTAGTCAAGCGGCTAAGACGTCGCCCTCTCACGGCGAAGGCGGGAGTTCGATTCTCCCACGAGTCACGACTGTTTTTAACAGCCCAACCCAAATTAGTTCGGACCGAAAGGTTCGGATTTTTTTTTGTTTTTAGGCATTTCTATATTGCACGACTAATGTGCTTGCCGGAAGAAATACGGGTATAGTATTTTTGGATAGGGTGATCTAGCGTAAAAATTATTGTGTTTTTTTAGATTGTGTTATATTTAACGTGTAAGTATGGGACTTACTGTGAACAATAGCAATGGAGGTGTGGATATGAGACTTGTCAAAAGATTTTTTTCAATCATACTGACGGCCGGGCTTTTCTTTTCGGTTTTTAGTAGTAGTTTGATTTTTGTAGACAATCAGTACGAGCAGGAAGAATTATACGCGTCAAATAGACTTATTGTTGTTTTTGATAAGGAAAGCAGTTGTGAATTCAAAAAATATAACGCTGATGATTTTTCCGAAGTTAAATGCGTTGAGATAAAGGACCTATCAATTGAATTCGAGAATAAGTTAAAAAAGGACATAAATGAGGGCACCGCAGATATCACTGAAATCGCATTTAACAAAATGCTCTGTTTGGAAATTGACGCAAGCCAAATCGGCTTGACTGAGGCAATTGAACTTCTAAAGGACAGGGAAGGTGTTTTATATGTAGAGCCGGATTATATACTCAGTCTGGAAAGTGTACCTAATGATTCATGTGTATCCGGATGTACCTGCAGAAATTGTGGTGCAATCACTTCGGAGACTAATAATAACCATAATGAGACTTCCTCAGATGATACTATTTATCAATTTGAACTTTCCGAAGAACCAAATTGGGGATATGCTAATGGTTATGGGGTATGGTTCATCCCGACGAATTTACA
>JAZUHR010000096.1:0-16407 GCA_045641825.1 Lachnospiraceae bacterium | reverse complement strand
CACCTGCACTCCCCAAAGACCGAAATTCGCAGACATAATAAGCAGCATAGGGATGAAAATTACCCCCGAACGAAGGCTGCTGCCAATAGTTGCCAGTAGCTTGGCCCCCATACTCTGGAAGCCCATTTCCACCATCATGGTAAGTGGCAGGAAGAGCTGGCATATGCACATTACCCGAAGGGCGTAGCTGCCTATCTCAATTACCTTGGGGTCATTTCTCATAATCTTTATGAAAAAGTCTGCTTTTACGAAAAGCGGTATTGAGCAAAGAGTAAGGGCGATTTCCGCTCCTATAAGTGCTGACCAGAAGGCCTGGCGCACTCTGTCCTTCTTGCCGGCACCCAGATTGTAGGCGCTGACCGGCTGGAAGCCCTGGCCGATACCGATAGCCACAGCCATAGGAAAAAAGCTGATTCTGGATACGTTACCCATAGCAGCAATGGCCTCATCATTGAAGACACCGCCGCATATACCTGCCTGGTGATTAAGCAGCATGGTAGCCACTGAATTCAGACCCTGACGCAGAAGGCTGGGGAAGCCTGTCGCTGCTATCTGCCAATAGGTATTCACGTCGCGAGCCAAATATCTAAATGACAGGCAGGTCTCCGTGCGCTTTCTCAAATACATGGAAACCAGTATGCTAAAGCTTATAAACTGGGATATAGCGGTAGAAAGTCCCGCTCCCAATATGCCCATTTTGAAGACCAGAATAAATAAGGCGTCGCCACCGATATTCAATACGGCACCTGTCATCATACCCACAGTGCCCAGCTTGGCCTTGCCTTCATATCTCAGAAGATTATTAAGTGTCAGGGAAGATGTGAAAAAGGGCGCTGCCAGGGCGATAAAGGATACATAGACTCGGGCCGCCGGCGCTATTGTGTCTGTGCTGCCCAGAAGCTTCAGTAGGGGATTCATGAAAATAACGCTGAAAACAGCGATTATAAGTCCCAGGGAAAAGGAAAAGAAAAAGCCGGTGCTGGCATACTTTTTCGCCGCTTCCATATCCTGCTTTCCAAGGAGCCTGCTCATTATGGAGCCTGCACCCTGACCGCACATAAAAGCCACGGCCTGCAGTATGGTCATGTAAGCCAACACCACGGATGTGGCGCCGCTTTCCGATGTACCCAGGGTACCCACGAAAGCCGCGTCCGCTATATTATAAATATTAGTCACCATCATACTGATAATGGTAGGAATGGACAGTGTCAGCAAAAGCTTGGGAACCGGCACCGTGGTCATTTTAATAAATTGTTCGTTGGTTTTATTACTCATAGTACCGATGCTTCCTGTTAATCTCTTCTGCAAATTCTATCACGCTGCCAAAAGCCCGGCTGTTGTATAGCTTCATAAATGATAAAAAGAGCCTCATCTCGTATTCCTTGCTGTTTTTTATCATTAATTGCATTGTCTCTTCCGGACTATAGCCCTTTCTGTAAGGTCGATCAGAAATCAACGCTGCAAATTCGTCGCATATTTTAAGAATTCTGGCATTAACCGGAATTTTATCCTCGGAAAGATTGTCAGGATATCCGCTGCCATCAAAGCTCTCGTGGTGATGCAGCACAGTCTCTACCACATCCTCATCAAATCCACAGTACTTGAGCATTTCAGCGCTATAAGTGGCATGGAGTCTCATCTGCCTGGTCTCGGTGATTTGAAGAGCTTCCTTATTTCGTCCGTAAATATTCTTGGACAATTGCAGTTTACCTATATCATGTACCAGAGCTGCTTCCCTGAGCAAAAGTCGCTGAGTCTCGGTCAGCGCCAGTTCCTCCGACATCAGGTCTGTAATCATTGCTACCAGTTCGCCATGGTCACAGCAGTCAAAATAGTCTGCCTTGTAGACATCCGGCATATTCATTTGTTTAATAACGCTGTCAATTGCTTCCTGTGCTGTATTATGCATAGTTTCTGTTGATATCTCCTTAAGGTTCATGACATTCTCACTCGCCCTGAAAAAGTTTCCTCTTTCTTTCAATCATTTCATCGGTACGCTCTATGTAGTCCTTGACAGACTTGACATTCTCGCACCTTTCAATTTTTCTTACAATCAATTCTCCGTCTTCGGCCTCATTCAGAAAACCACAGCCGAAGGCCTCATCGCTTCTCACCAGTTTTGAAGATGCACCGGCGCCGCAGGCAGCGATAGTATGGCACTCCTCCATAATGAGGACATTGTATAGTCCTTCCTTCCCCGGACGGGCATAGCCCACATTTTCCAGATTATCGGACATATTCTTCTGGCGATAGAGGTAGTAAGGCTCGTAGCCCTGCTCCTTCATAAATTCGGCTGCTGCCCTAGTCATCTGTGCAGTCTCTGAAGCCATGGAGTCCCTATACTGCTCCATATCTCTGTTCAGTCTGGCAGCTCTCTTCACAGCCAGGGTGTGCACTGTAATAGAGTCAGGTGAAAGTGCCTTGAGCTGCTCCAGGGTATCCTTAAAATCCGCAAGACTCTCACCGTTAAGCCCTGCTATAAGATCCATATTTATATTGGTAAAGCCACATTTTCTGGCAAGCTCAAAGGCCTTTACCACATCCTCTACAGTATGGCGTCTTCCCACCAGATCCAGTGTCTTCTGCTGCATGGACTGGGGATTTACGCTGATTCTGTCGATACCTGCATCTGCCAGGGCCCTAAGCTTTTCTTCTGTAATACTGTCAGGGCGCCCCGCCTCCACGGTCCACTCCCTGAGATATTTAAGGTCAAAGCATTCTTTTATGCAGTTGATTACTCTGGTCAGCTGCTCTGCAGACAGGGTAGTGGGTGTACCGCCACCAAAATAAATACTGATAAGCTTTTTATCCTCAAAAAGCTTCTGCGTCTCACGAATTTCCTTAAGCAGGGCCTCTACATAGGGCTCCACCTGCTTTTCATACTGCTTAAGAGGGTATGACGAAAAAGAACAATAAAGGCAAATGCTGGGGCAAAAAGGCACGCCCACGTATAAGCTGTAGGTATCGTCAAACTCCAGGCCCGACAGGAGCCTGCCCTCGTTCTCGGTTACTTTTACGGCTAAATGTCCCTTCTCTTCGGATGCCAGATATTCTTCTTCAAAATACCTGACAATTGCTTCCTCGTCATAGCCCACTCTGGCCATTTCCATAGCCTGCTTGGTAGGACGCACGCCGGTCAGAGTCCCCCAGGGAAGATTGACACCCGTGAGACTTGACAGGGCTCTGTAAAGAGCTCTGTGGAGATGATTTCTGTACATTCTCCTGTCAGGAAGGCCATTATTTCTGTAGATGCGGGGATTGTCATCAGAGAAATCATCAGTGACAGCCATTTCTCCCACACCCGGCATATTTACCACAACATCTATTCTGTTTTCCGGAAGGTCAAGGCTTATCTCTGCCAGCAGCTCCTCTTCATCCTTTTCCCCCTTTATTACCTGACTTGCATAGGGAAAAAATGCCTTGATAAGAGGTCCTACATCCTGGAGATAGTCCTGTCCCTTCATATCGATTGTTATTACCATTACTTCTTATCTCTTAGCCAAATCTAAATGAAATCATCGGTCCCCATCATTTTCTCATGTCCGATGGAGCTTTCTCTGCCGTGTCCCGGACTTATCCCGGTCTCCTCAGGCAGCTTAAAAAGCTTCTCTCTGATGGATGCCTGAAGAGCATAAGGGTCTCCTGTCACCAGGTCATATCTGCCTACCGTATGGCAAAAAAGAGTATCTCCCGAAAAAAGTCTGCCCATTTCCTGAACATAAAAGCATGCCCCGCCCGCAGTGTGTCCCGGAGTGGTGATAGCCTGAATCTTACCGTCAAAAATCGGAAGGATGTCTCCGTCCTTAAAGGTCTCGTCACAGGTAAGCGACAGGGGATATCCCATTACCTGCGCAGATTCATTCATACGCGGATCCTTGCAGAACTCATATTCATCCTCGGAGACATAGGCCTTTATGCCATATTTTTTCCTAAAATAGTCTACTGCTCCTATGTGGTCAAAATGACCGTGGGTCAAAATAACCGCTGCCGGAGTAAGCTCATGATGAGCCAGGTATTTGTCAATACGCTCTCCGTCTGCTCCCGGGTCTACCAGTACAGCTTCTTTTTTATTGTTATAGATGACATAGCAGTTTTCTGCCAGTTCACCCACAGTTACTCTTAAATAATCCATCAGCCCATTGTTCTTTCTACATCAATTACACCATCTATCTGACGAAGCTTGCCCACCAGAGTCGCCAGCATTTCCTTGCCGGTGACCTCGAAGCCAATGGTAACGGTAGCTGTACCGTTCTTGCTGCTTCTGGAATTGATAGATGACATATTTACATTATTTTCGGTCATGATACGGGATATATCCAGAATCATGCCGCTTCTGTCTCTGCTATAGATATTAATCTCTGTGAGGTATCTCTCCGACTTGCCGCTCTCATGCTCCGACCACTCGGCGGTGATAAAGCGGCGCCTCTCGTCCTCGGATGCGTTGATAACATTGACACAATCGGTCCTATGAATGGAAATACCGCGGCCTCTGGTAACGAAGCCCAGAATCTCATCTCCGGGCACAGGTGAACAGCACTTGGAAAAATGTACTGCCACATCGTCCACACCCTGTACCACGATGCCTGACTTGGCTCTCTGAACTGTCTGAGGCTTGGCCTCCTTGCTTTCCTGAACCGCTGCCATTACCTGCGCATCGGTCATTTCGCGTTTTTTCTTCTTATCCAGTTCCTCGATCAGACGATTAACAATCTGACCTTCCTTGAGGCCACCGTGTCCGATAGCCGCCAGCATGGCATCCCAGTCGCGGAAGCCGTATTTTTTCAGAGTAGCATCCACAAATTCGGGCTTGGTGAGCTCGGACAGCTGCAGTCCCTTGGTCTTACAGTACTGCTGTACCAGTTCCTTGCCGCGGAGAACATTGTCCTCTTTATCCTCGGTCTTGAACCACTGATTAATCTTATTGCGGGCCTGGGCGGACTTGACGATGGAAAGCCAGTCACGGCTGGGGCCCTTGGCATTCTGTGATGTGATGATCTCGATACGGTCACCGTTCTGAATCACGTAGTCGATATTTACCAGCTTGCCATTGACGCGGGCGCCTACCATCTTGTTGCCCACAGCAGAATGAATAGCGTAGGCAAAGTCAACGGGATTAGAGCCCTGTGGCAGGTTCTTTACTTCACCGGTAGGGGTAAAGCAATATACATTATCTGAGAAAAGATCCAGGTCGCTCTTTACATTGGTAAGGAACTCCTTATTGTCAGACATATCCTTCTGCCATTCCAGAATCTGACGGAGCCAGGCCATCTTTTCCTCTTCCTTGGCATCGGAATGAATACCGTTCTGTGTATCCTTGTACTTCCAATGGGCAGCGATACCGTATTCAGCTACCCTGTGCATCTCCATGGTACGAATCTGTATCTCAAAGGGTGTACCGTTGGGACCGATAAGGGTGGTGTGCAGGGACTGATAATTATTGAGCTTGGGCATAGCTATATAGTCTTTAAAACGGCCCGGAATAGGCTTATAAAGCTCATGGATAATACCCAGTGTAGCATAACAGTCCTTTACGGAATCCACGATAATACGGATAGCGAAAAGGTCATATATCTGATCCAGAGTCTTATTCTGGTTCTTCATTTTCTTGTAGATACTGAAGTGGTGCTTGATACGGCCGTCAATCTGGGCGTTGATATAGGCTTCCTCGATCTGCTCAGCCAGTTCGTTGATTCGCTCATCGATAAAGGCTTCACGCTCATCTTTTCTAAGAGCGATTTTTTCTTCCAGATCAGCAAAAACCTCAGGCTCCAGAATCCTAAGGGAAATATCATCCAGCTCGATTTTGATACGGCTGATACCGAGTCGCTGGGCAAGAGGAGCATAAATCTCCATGGTCTCTCTGGCCTTTTCCTGCTGCTTGTGAGGCGGCTGGTACTGAATGGTACGCATATTGTGCAGGCGGTCTGCCAGCTTAATCATAATTACACGAATATCCTTGGCCATAGCCAGGAACATTTTACGGAGGTTCTCAGCCTGTGTCTCCACCTTGTCCGCGTCATAATTAAGCTGTGTAAGCTTGGTAACGCCGTCTACCAGAAGGGCAATCTCTTCGCCGAATTCAGCCTTTAATTCATCCAAGGTGATAGCGGTATCTTCCACCACGTCGTGAAGAATACCTGCAGCTATAGTCTCTTTATCCAGCTCCAGCTCTGCTAAAATAATAGCCACACATATAGGGTGGATAATATAGGGTTCACCGCTCTTTCTTTTCTGATCCTTGTGCAAATTAAAAGCGAGCGCATAAGCACGTTCAATGAGACTCAGGTCCGTGCCCGGTCTGTACTCATTGATGATATCCTTAAGGCGCTCGAAAAGGGCCTGCGGATCTGTGAAATCCGCAGGTGTGGAGAGTGTTTTCTCGTTTATAGGTTTTTTAATGACATACTTGTAGGTACGTCCTTCGTCAGATTCTTTCATAGCAAGCCTCCGACCGGGAGAATCTTACTTACCCGGATATTTTACTACTGACTCAACTGTATAGTCCTTAAGCTTCTCGCGTCCGTTAAGACCTTCCAGCTCCATCAGGAAAATAATCTTTACAACTTCGCCGCCCAGCTGCTCTACCAGCTTGCAGGCTGCTTCAACAGTACCGCCTGTGGCGATGAGATCATCAACGATAACTACCTTATCTCCAGGCTTCAGAGAGTCCTTATGCATCTCGATGGTAGCTGAACCGTATTCCAGATCATAGGTCTGCTCGATAGTCTCACAAGGAAGCTTTCCTTTTTTACGAACCAGAATAAAAGGCTTCTTCAGATTGTAGGCAAGAGGTGTACCGAAGATAAAGCCTCTGGACTCCAGACCTACTACAGCATCGAAATCCACTCCATCAAGCAGGCCCTGAAGTTCATCCACCGCCAGCTGAAGGCCGTCTGCATCAGAGATAACGGATGTAACATCTCTGAACATAATGCCGGGCTCCGGAAAATCCGGAATGGTTCTTACATAATCTGCCACTGTTTTCATGTTTTTTTCCTCCGAATAGAAAATATATGTCCGATTTTCAGTAAACACTGTAAGTAACTACTTTGAAATAATCATCAGAATTACTACCGAAATAATAATCTGAACGATAGCGAATCTGTACACCACCTGGGTATTGGACCAACCGTTTACCTTGCGGGCCTGATCATGGAGAGGTGTACGAATGTTTTTCATAATGCTGATTTTAAGGAATCTCTTGAGAGAAAGCTTGATAAGTCCCAGACCACCGTCCAGAATCAGCACCAGAGCGAAAATAATGAAAAGGAAGGGGGCCTTGCTCTTCAGGGCTGTAATTGCAATCAGTGTGCCCATCGCCCGGCTTCCTGCATCTCCCATAAGCACCAGGCTGGGTGTCGCATTATAAAGGAGATACGCCAGCAGAGTCATTATGAAAATCAGCAGGGAGTAATTGTAGCCCTCTGTCCCATCCAAGGACTTCATATAGAAGTAGAAGGACAGGATAGTCACTATAGCCACTGTTGCGGAAAGTCCGTCCACGCCATCTGTACAATTAGTAACGTTAATGGATACCCAGATAAGTATTAGGGACAGAATAGCAAAAAGCCAAATAGGTAATGTGAAGACCCGGTCACCAAAGCCCAGGGTAATTTCGGTATCGTTAAAATAAATGAATGTAGCTGTAATGCCTGCTGCAATTACGAAATCCAGGATTCCCTTTTTATACTCATTCCAGGGAGTCTCGGAGGCATCGTCGAAAAAGCCTGTAAGCATGGACATTACGATAAAGCCCAGATAAAGCCCCATTTCCACCGTAGGTCTTACCATCAAAAGAGTCATAATGGTATAAACCAGCACGAAAATGATACCTACGCCTCTGGCTTTACCCTTGGACAGGCTGCCATCGACAGCGAATTTTCTGCCCTGATCCTGGGGCATTTTGTTTTTTAACAGTGCCATCATAAGAATCGTCAGAAGGAAGGTAAGTAAAAGCCCCAGGCCTCTGACCAGTGACGCACTATGCATTGGTAATAATTCTAACATGTCTTTTTCCTATATGTACAAAATGTATATGTCTGGTCAAAAAAGCTCTGCTCCTCCGACTCCTCCACCAGCTCCCACTCCGGGTCCTGATCCAGATTCGGGATAAAGGTGTCTGCCGTAAAGGCATAGTCTATCTTGGTCACCAGTGCCTCTGTGGTGTAGGGCAGCATAGCATTATATACCTTGCCACCGCCTATGCAGAAAATATCCTCTTCTGCGGCATTCTCACGAGCCTTGGCTACTGCTTCCTCTATGCTGTGAACCACGATGGCACCGGGTACTGAATAGTTCTCCTTGCTGCTTATAACGATGTTCACTCTGTCCTTAAGAGGCTGCTTATTTGGAAAAGATTCCAGAGTCTTTCTGCCCATAATAATAGTCTTGCCGGTAGTGGTCTTTCTGAAGAATTTCATATCTGCAGGAATGCTGACCAACAAATTATTATTATAGCCTATTGCCCAATTTTTATCAACTGCAACGATTAGCTTCAACTATTTGCCCTCCTTACACTGCTACGGGAATTCCCTTAACCTGTTCGCCGGTAATATAATTATCCAGTCTCACATCATCTGTGGTAAAATCGTAAAAATGCTTCACCTCCGGATTCAGCCACAAAGTAGGCGCATCATACTGAGGGCGGTTTATAAGCTCACGCACTATATCCACGTGGCGGTCATAAATATGGCAATCCGCCACCACATGAAGAAGCTCTCCAGCCTCCATACCACACTCTCTGGCCATCATATGAAGCAGCACCGCATACTGGCATACATTCCAGTTATTGGCAGTGAGTACGTCAGAGGAGCGCTGGTTCAGCATGCCGTTTAAAACCATTTTGCCGGACTCTTTGTCTGCCGTAACATTAAATGTCATGGAATAAGCACAAGGGTAAAGATTCATCTCATGCAGATCCTCATGCACATAAATATTGGTTATAATACGTCGGCTGTAGGGATTATTCTTAAGGTCCCAGATGACTCTGTCCACCTGGTCCATCATGCCTTCCTTATACTGATGCTTTACACCCAGCTGGTATCCGTAGGCCTTACCGATAGAGCCGGTCTCGTCAGCCCAGGCATCCCAGATATGGCTCTTCAGGTCATGAACATTATTGGATTTCTTCTGCCAAATCCAAAGCACTTCATCAGTAGCAGCCTTGATAGCTGTTTTTCTGAAGGTAATAGCAGGAAATTCCTTACGCAAATCATAGCGGTTTACAACACCAAATCGTTTTATGGTGTAGGCTGTGCTGCCATCCTCCCAGTGGGGGCGTACCTTTTCACCCTGAGTATCTGTGCCGTTTGTAAGTATATCCTCACACATTGCTTTGAAAACTCTGTCTGCGTAGCTCATATTTCACCTCTTATTCTGTCTGAAAAAATTTAGTAATCTTCGCTTCTTACTGCTTTTCGCTATCCGCAAATCCTTTAATCGCAGATGCGTTGGTATATTTCATTATATCGTTTCCGCGAATCACCACCAGGGTCGGTGCCTGAAGAATACCGTATTTTCCGGTCTGCTCCACATTTTCTTCGGCATCTACAGTGTCATACACGAACCCCTCCAGGAAAGCGTGGGCCAATCTGCAATTGGTGCTGTTCCTGGTCACGAAAAGAATAAGCTTCTCCTTGGTCTCGCTCTCGTCGGAAAAAATTTCCGTCATCCCGTCATCATTCAGTCCCATTTCCGTCTCAGTCTCGGGAGTCGGAATAGCAATGTCATAAGGAATCCTGTTTCTGTATTCAGGATCCTTGCCACTTATACCGTTATTTACCGGTCTGATGCAGGCATTGATACGGGAATATACCTCAGAGTCCGCGCCGCATACAGGGCACCTGAAATGCTCACCCTTACTGTAGCCATGAACAGGACAGATGGAATAGGTCGGGCTCAGACAAAGAGCCGGTACCGAAAATCTGTCAAAAATATCTGCCACCAGTCTCCCTGCATCCTGCAGGTCAGTCAGACGCTCACCGGGATAGAGGTTGAAAACAGCCCCCTCTGTATAAAGCCCCATAAGGCTGTCTTCACAGTTCAATGCGTCCAGCAGAGAAATTCCTGCGTCACCGGCAAGATTGGAGCCTCCGGTATAATATTTTCCATCGGTCTCTCTGCCACAGGTCACTATGTCAGGGAAACGCTTTTTATCTATCTGGGCCAGCCTATAGCCTGCTTCCGATGTGGAGGCTCCCAGGCTAAAGAGATTACCGTAGAGTTCCTGATAATCACAGAGTCTCTCTCTTAAAAACTCCAGCGTCCTTCTGGCGAAATCCTGCCCCTTTCTATCGGAAAGTCCTCTGCCTATCCATGAGGCATTAATAGCAGCCTCATTAAGGCCTATAACTCCGATTGTGGAAAAATGATTGTGGAGATCTGTAAGATATCTCCTGGTATATGGGAAGAAGTCCTCCTTCATTAGTCTGTCCAGAAGATTTCTCTTTATGTTAAGAGACCTGGCCGCTATATCCGCCATACGGCTTAAATTCTCAAAATATTCCGTCTCATCAGCTGCCAGATAGGCTATACGTGGCAAATTCAGAGTGACCCAGCCTATGGAACCGGTATTTTCTCCGGAGCCGTATGGCCCTCCTGCAGGACTAAGCAAAGTCTTGGGATCATTGCCCACTCTGCTGCTAATCTTGCGCATTTCCGTGGCATCAGAGGCTGTGCTTCTGTAATTTCTGAAATAGGGCACGCCTATCCTGGAGGCCAGTTCAAAAAGCGACGCGTAGAGCTCTTTTTCCGAGGGGTCAAATTCCGGTCCTATTGCATATGTCGGCAAAGGGAAACGGAAGCTGTGTCCTGCTGCATCTCCCTCCTTCATAACTTCAATAAAGGCGGTATTTAACATGTCCATTTCCGCCTGACAGTCACCGTAGGTAAAAGCACATTCTTTACCTGCCACCAGGGCATTCAGATTTTTCATATCCTCCGGCACCGTAAGATCCAGTGAAATACAGGAAAAAGGCGCCTGTGTTCCCCATCTGGAAGGGGTATTCACTCCATAGACAAAGGACTGAATGCACTGCTTCACCTCCTTGTAGGAGAGGCCTTCCGCCTTGATAAAGGGTGCCAGGCAGGTATCAAAGGAAGCAAAGGACTGGGCTCCTGCCCACTCGTTCTGCATGATTCCCAGGAAATTCACCATCTGATTGGTAAGAGTAGAGAGGTGGGAAGCCGGCGCGGAATTGATTTTCCCGGGTACACCGCCCAGGCCCTCTTTAATAAGCATAGGAAGGCTCCAGCCGGCCGTAGCTCCCGTCAGCATGGAGAGATCATGAATATGGATATCACCACTTCTGTGAGCCTGAGCAATCTCCGAGTCATAGGTCTCGGTCAGCCAGTAATTGGCTGTGATGGCTGCGGAATTATGCAGCACCAGACCACCTACGGAAAAGGTCTCGTCCGCCTGCTCCTTGGATTTCCAGTCTTCCTCATTTACGTATGTATCCACTATCTCCTTATAGTCTAAGATGGTGGACTTCATATTGCGGATTTTTTCACGGGTCTTTCTGTATAGGATATAGGCTCTGGCCACATCCGTATAGCCTGCCTGCTCCAGAACACATTCCACGCTGTCCTGAATTTCCTCCACGCTTATGGTATCATTCTTAATCTTCGGCTGAAAATCACTGGTGACTCTAAGCGCCAGAAGATTGATTATATCGTCATTATATGCCTTCTGAGTAGCAGTAAAAGCCTTGGAAATCGCTTGTGTAATTTTTGTAAGATTAAAATCTGTAATTTCGCCGTCTCGCTTTATTACGCTTATCATTACCATACCCCTTATATACAGATGCTGCTCACAACATGCTTTCCCCTACAAATTAAAAAAGCACCTATGAACCCTATTTTTATAGAGTAAGTATATTATTTCAGCTATTTTTTGTCAATGAAGATGGCCTCTTTGTGAAAAGATTACTATTCGCAATCGTTGCTTTATGCCCCAAATTAAAAAAGCAGGGGAGGTAGAACCTCCCCCGGCATGAATTTTTACTGATTTGCTTTTTCTCTGTTATAGCGCTCGATGTATTCGCCCATTCTGGAAGCTTCTTCTGAAAGAGCCACGATAACTTCGTTAACGGTCTCGAATCTCTCCTGGTTCTGTGCGCACATGGCTGTGGTCTCCTCAGATGCTGCGGAAATCTCCTCTGTGGTAGCAGACAGGTTGTGAATAGAGTCTGTGATGATATCGTTGGTATCCATAAGGTCTGTGGTCTTTGCATTTACCAGCTTTACGGACTCATCCAGAGTATTGATACCGGCTTCGATAGCGTTGAAATTCTCCTCGATTTTATGAATCATCTCAATCTGGGTATTGATCTTATCGATAACAGAGTCCATGGAAGTGATGGTCTCGTTGGAATTATCATTAAGCTGGTTGATGATAATCTGAATATCGCCTGTAGCGCTCTTGGTCTGCTCAGAAAGTACTCTGATCTGCTCTGCAACGACCGCAAAGCCACGACCGGCCTCACCGGCACGGGCTGCCTCGATAGATGCGTTAAGAGCCAGGAGATTGGTCTTGTTGGAGATGTTCTGAATGATACCGATGATTTTCTCCATATCCATAGTATGCTCATGAAGCTCTTCCATGGAGATCTTAACCTTGTTGTTCTCTTCTTCCATGACGGTGGTCTGATCTACTACATTCTTAACCAGAACGATACCCTCACGAACGGAGGTGGCTGAAGTCCTGGCGATGTCGCCCCGAGACTCTGCTACTTCTGCTGTTTCCTTAACTACTGTCTGAATCTTTTCTGTGGTCTTGGTCTGCTCGTTGATGGAAACAAGTGTGGTCTCCATACCTGACGCTACGTCATTCATGGCTGTTGTAACGCCCTTGGTGTCTTCGTTAACCTCTTCTACCAGAGCTGCAACAGACTGTACGGAAGCGTCGATCTTGGAACCGATATTTGCAATGGAATCCATGATTTCGGCTGTATCCTTTTCAGCCTTCTCGATAGCTGCCAACTGCTCGTCATTGCCCTTCTTGGTAAGTGCGAAGCAGATAAGCATAGCTGCACAGAATACGATACAAACCATCATTACCAGAGTAACATCACCCTGAATGGATGCGTATGCGTAACCACTGTCTGCGGTGATGCCATTCTTTTTCATAATGGTAAGGTCAGCGATAGTATTGATAATTACAAGTACCATACATACCGCTGCCACTATTCTCATGTTCAGCTTATTGTTGTACATCATTGTTGGTACAAGGATGAGACAAATAAGGAAAGAGAATGCAGGAAGGGCCACGTAATTGCTTACGCACTCAATAGCTATAAAGTAAAGGCCGAGGTTGACCCCCAGACACCTTTCATCAAAGGTAAGTCCGAAATATCCCACTGTGCAAACCAGAGCACTTGCAACCAGGAAAATTGCACAAAGAATCATATTTTCGGGCTTTATAATTCCGAAGGAAAATCTGGAAAAAGCAATAATAAGCGCCACCACTTCTATAATATCCGTTGTAAGTAACATACAGAGATTGGCACGATGAATGGCTTTTTCCTTAAGATTTTTTGGTTTTCTTCTGTTGCCCTTAAAGTCAAATTTCATTTTTTCCATAACATACCTTCCTTGTAAAAATATTGCCAAACACCCCATTTGGCTACTCTTAAGATTTTAAACACTTTTGTTAGATTTGTCTGTAAATAAATTGTAAATTATTAAAAAAAAAACGGGTAAAACCCTTGATTTTACTCGTTTTCTGGTACATTTGTCCTAATATTGAAAATTCAACTTTTTGAAACAAAGCCTTAATTATGTTCAATTACATCATGCATGCTGTACATCCCCGGCTGCTGTCCTGCAAGAAACTTGGCTGCTGAAACGGCACCTTTTCCGAAAATAGCCTTGGAGTAGGCAGTATGCTTAATCTCAATCACCTCGTCAGTACCCGCAAAAATGATATCATGCTCTCCCACGATAGTACCACCGCGAACTGCAGAAATGCCTATCTCCTTGACAGGGCGCTGCTCACGACGGGCGCTTCTGTCATATACATACTCGTACTCATTATTCAGAGCTTCGTTTATGGCATCCGCAAAGGCAAGTGCTGTACCGGAGGGAGCATCCTTTTTAAGATTGTGATGCATCTCTACGATCTCAGGATCGAAGCCTTCCTTGCAAAGCACTGCAGCAGCCGCTGTCACCAGCTTAAGAAGGGTATTTACGCCCAGAGACATATTGGCAGAACGAAGGATCGGTAATTTTTCAGATGCGGCCCGGATTCTCCCCAGCTCCTCCTCGGAGTAGCCTGTGGTACACATAACAAGTGCAGGGCACTTAGCTGCTGCATGGTCAAGGATGTCTGAAAGTGCTTTAGGTGATGAGAAGTCGATAAGGACGTCTCCCTTCACATCGCACTCTGCGAGGCTTTTGAACACAGGGTATGCGCCGGTGCTCTCACCAAACATATCAATGCCTGCCACGATTTCTGCCTCACTGTCGGAAGCCACAATATCTGTAATTGTGCGGCCCATTTTACCATTGCAGCCGTACATAATGATTTTTGTCATGTTACCTCCTTTTTTGGAACGAAGTGGTCCTTTTATTTAATCAAGCCAACAGCTCTCATCTCTCTCTCAAGGCGAGCCTTATTCTCCGGCTCCATAGGTGTAAGAGGAAGTCTGTAAGGGCCTACCTCCATGCCCATGAGATTCAGGGCTTCCTTTACAGGAATAGGATTAACCTCGCAGAAAAGAGCATTAATCAGAGGAAGATACTTCATCTGAAGCTCGAGGGAACGCTTAACATTTCCCTTCATAAACTCTGCTACGATATCATGAGTGTCCTTCGGTGCGATATTGGAAAGTACCGAAATAACGCCCTTGGCACCAATAGACATAAGTGGTGTGATAAGGCCGTCCTCACCTGAATAAACATCAAAATCACCGTTCATACGGGTCATAAGCTCCATGGTCTGAGGAATATTGCCTGTAGCGTCCTTCACACCTACGATGGTATCGTACTCATGAGCCAAATCTGCGATGGTCGCAGGGAGAATATTCACGCCTGTACGTCCGGGAATATTGTAAAGGACAATAGGAGTATCTACAGCCTTGGCTACTGCTGAGAAATGCTCCTTCAGGCCCTTCTGAGTAGCCTTATTATAATATGGTGACACCAGAAGAAGCCCGTCTACGCCGGCCTTGGCAGCCTCTTTGGACAGGAATACTTCTGTCTCTGTGCAATTGGAACCGGTACCTGCAATAACAGGAATGCGGTGATTGGTGTGCTGAACAGCAAACTTAATGCACTCGATATGCTCGTCGTGTGTAAGTGTGGAAGCCTCTCCTGTAGTACCTACGATTACGATACAGTCTGTACCACCATTGATATTGAAGTCAATAAGCTGTCCCAGCTTATCAAAATTTATAGAACCATCTGCGTTAAAAGGAGTAACAATAGCTACGCCTGCACCAGTATAAATAGACATGTTTAAGCCCTCTATTCTAAAATTAGTCCTAAAAATTATATACTCATAGAATATAATTGTCAAATCATTATTTTTGCATATTAGTGCGATAAAGAGCGCCTGTTTCCGAAGACCGCACAATAAAATAATATCCCCGCCATAGCAAGGCAGGGATACTGTTTTTAAATCTTGAATTTTTCCATGTGATTCATAAGAACCGTGGCAGCGCCGGAAAGTTCTTCCGACTGCTTTCTTACGCTCTCGCCATTATCGCATACCGACTCTGCCAGATCCTTGATATCTATAGCATTGTCTTCAATCTCCTGAGCGGAAGCAGACTGTTCTTCGGTGATGGCTGCCATATTTGTCGCTACGTCGCTCACCTGAGCGATATCCGTCATAATTCCATGAACCAGATTGTTGGTTTGTTCAATCGAATAGTAAATGGAGTTAAATTGAGTGGAAGCCTTATCCACCAGTTCTGCCGACGAGGAAATTCTGTCAGCATTTGCATGACTTTCCTCCACAGTCTTATTGATAAGATTGGTGACTTCCAGAATAAGTTCGGAAATCTCGTCTGCCGCCTCGGAAGATATCTCGGCCAACTTCTTGATTTCATCTGCCACTACCGCAAAGCCGCGTCCGGCCTCTCCCGCACGGGCAGCTTCAATGGAGGCATTAAGTGCCAGAAGATTTGTCTGATCCGCAATATTCTTGATAGTGTCAGTGATTTCCTCAATTTTCACAGCAGAATCACCTACATTGGTAATGGATGTCTCTAATTCCATAATACCATCCTTAACCTGCTGCATGGACTGATTGACCATGGTCATGGAAGCCTTACCGTTTTCAGCCTCATTCTTGGTCTCTTCAATATTATTGATTGCTGTCTGTCCTGCTGTATTAATTCCCATTACTGTTTCAGCTAAGGATGTGGCATTTTCCGCAATAGAAGTAATAGAAAATGTCATATC
>JAZUHR010000095.1:0-19911 GCA_045641825.1 Lachnospiraceae bacterium | reverse complement strand
GCTTATCGAGATTTTGTTCGATAATGCCCCTATCCCTACCGCGCTGCTTTTCGTAGGTCTTATTTTTGGTGGTATTCCTATGATGTTTAAGCGTGTAAAAAAGTCTAAAATCGATGTTCTGTCTGTGATTCTCTTCCTGCTTTTCTTTGGCCTTGTAATCGGCCTTGAGATTATGGGACAGCATATCGGTGCAGAAAAGACTCTGGAATTCAGCCTGGTAGGCGTTATTGTAAGCGTAGTTTTGGGACTTATCGCATCGGCTACCATGATTATTCCCGGCGTATCCGGATCCATGGTCATGATGATTCTGGGCTACTACAATTCGGTTATCGACACTATCAGTAAGCTCGTGGATTCATTGCTTGAGTTAAACATTGCAGGAATTCTTAATGGCGTGGGCATTCTTCTTCCCTTCGGTATCGGCGTTCTGGCAGGTATTTTCGGCGTGGCTAAGGGAGTTAAGTGGCTGCTGGATCACCACGAGTCCAAGACATACGCAGCTATTTTGGGCCTGGTAGTGGCATCCCCGTACCCGGTATATGTAAACGCAGGCATTACCTCATTCCCACCTGTAATGATCATTATAGGTCTGCTTTGCTTCGCACTTGGATTCTTTGGAGCATTTAAACTTGGTGAAAAATAATCATTTTACAAAAAAATTACTGTATCTTCTGTCTGTAATGGCAGTAATCGCCGTAGTGGGCAGCATAATCTGTGTCATAAGCTATAAAAATCATCCTAAAAGTACAGGTGAATCAGGGAAGCTAAAGGTAGTGACCTCTTTTCACCCTGTATATATTCTGACGAAAAATCTTCTGCGGTATAATGATGCGGATGTCTCCAATATGACTCCCAATCTGTCCGGTTGTCTTCATGACTACCAGGTGACCACAGAGGATATGAGAAAGCTGTCAAAGGCCGACATTTTTGTGGTTAACGGCATGGGGATGGAGAGCTTTACGGAAAGCTTGGCCGCTAGATATCCCAGTCTTCCCATATTCGTAGCAAGTAATGACGAAGCTTTTGAAGATGAAGACCACGACCATAATCACGATCATGACCATAACCATGACCACGCTCATGAGGAAAACGGCCATCTCTGGATGAATCCTCACAGCTATCTGGACGAATTTAATAATCTGCATAACGATTTTACCGATTATTATCTGGAAAATGGTAGCGAAGGGGACCTTAATGCGCTCTATCTGGCATATGAAGAGTACGGCAGGAAGATACTTTCTCTTATGGCAGAGTATGATTCTCTGGCAAAAAAGGTTTCCGGTGATACATACGTAATTAGCTTTAACGAGGCTTTTGAGATTTTTGCAGAAGGCCTTAACATGAATATTTTAGCGGCCTTTTCCCTGGATGAAGACGAGATGCCTTCGGCGGGGGAGATAGCAAAGGCCATAAAGGAAGCGCAGGCACATGACAGGGTTCTGGTGCTTATAGAGCGGGACCTGGCCTTCCACGCTGAAAAAATAGTAAAAGAAACCGGAGCACATGTGATTTTTACAGATCCTCTGACCGGTGGCGATGATTCCTATGACAGTTATTTATACGGTATGAAGGCCAATATTGAGGCAGTAGCTGAGGTATTGGATAAATAAAGGATGCGCAGGATGAAAAAAGACCTGAAACGCAAAAAGAATACAGAGCTCTCTGAGATTATAGATGACGAGAAGGCGGCCCTTTTTAAAAGCGGCAAGGTGAAAAGAGGGAGCAATAATGCTTCCTGTGGTTTTCACAAAGTTGAAATCACCAATCTTTCCGTTCACTCCGGGGCTACCCATATCCTGGAGGATATCAATATCTCTATCTATTGCGGTAAGCTTACCGTAATTATCGGGAAAAACGGTGCGGGAAAGTCCACCTTTATCAAGTCTATTCTGGGTGAAAGAAAGCATGAAGGCAGCATAGCCTTTAAGGATACCAAGAATAATACGATATCCAGGCTTAAGGTGGGATATGTTCCGCAGAAGCTGGATATAGACCCCAATTCTCCCATATCCGTCTACGATTTGATGGCGGGATATATCAGTCGCATTCCTGTTTTTTTAACGAAAAACAAGGCTTTATATGAAAAAATACAGAGAAGGCTGGCTCTTTTCGAGGCAGAAAGCCTTATAGATAAAAGGGTATGTGACCTGTCCGGCGGTGAGTTGCAGAGGGTGCTTTTATCGGTAGCCTGCACTCCCGTACCCAATCTCCTGCTTTTAGACGAGCCTGTATCCGGTATCGATAAAAACGGTCGTGAGCTTTTTTACCAGATTTTATCAGAGCTTAAAAAGAGCTACGACCTGTCGATTATACTGGTTTCACATGATTTTGACCTGACCGCAAAGTACGCGGATAACGTAGTGCTTATTGATAAAACAGTGGTGGCCTCCGGTACTGCAGAGGAGGTCATGTCATCCAAAGCCTTTAAGGATACCTTTGAAAATCTTAATTAGGGGACCTATAATGAATTTTCTTGAATATGATTTCATGAAAAATGCGCTTGTCGCCATAATAATCATTACGCCTATGTTTGGCCTGCTGGGTACCATGGTGGTACAGAGTAAAATGGCCTATTTTTCTGATGCTCTGGGACATTCTGCCTTCACGGGAGTGGCTATCGGAGTGCTGCTGGGCATTACGGATACAGATATTTCCATGATTATTTTTGCTATTATTTTTGCCCTTCTCCTGAATTTTATCAAGCATAAAAATGTGGTGTCGGCAGATACCGTAATTTCTGTTTTTTCTTCTCTTGCAGTGGCTGTAGGACTTTGTATTTTGTCGAAAAACGGGTCTTTTTCCAGATATTCAGGCCTTTTAGTCGGAGATATACTGAACGTGACATTTATTGATAATATTAAGCTCTTGATAGCGCTTATACTGACTCTTCTTGTATGGCTTTTCTGCTATAACGGCCTTTCAGGAATCGGTATCAATAAAAGCATTGCAGCCTCCAAGGGGCTGTCGGTCATACTCTATGAAAATATTTTTTCCTGTCTTCTGGCCGTAGTGGTAATGTTTTCAGTGCGTATGGTTGGCATTTTAATCATCAATGCCCTTCTGATTTTGCCCGCGGCAGCCGCTAGAAATATCTCTGCAAATGCCAGGGAATATCACCTGTTTTCTCTCATGATTGCTGTTTTTTCCGGAGTTACAGGCCTTATTTTAAGCTACTATCTGGATGTGGCAGCGGGACCCATGATTGCGATTATCGCTTCCATTATTTTCTTTGCATGCTTTATTGGTCGCAGGGTATAGGGGAGTGAAAGATGGTAGACACGAAGGATAAATTAGTCCAGATAATGGAGAATTATAATATTGGGAAAAAGCCGCTTTCCAAGCTCCTGGGCTGGGGTGAAACCACTATAATGAACCAGCTCAAGGGTAATGGCATCAGCCCGGAATTTGCCCAGAAAATAAATGAAATATGGTCAGATCCCACAGGCTTTGAGGCCGTACTGGAGTCCAATAAAAGCAAAATTACGCCAGTGGCCTACAAGAAAGCCAGAGAGGCCCTGACCCGCCGGCTTATGCAGAATAAGACCAGCTTTATCGTTATGTATCTCTGCAAAAAAGCCAACTACGACCTGGCACCATATGCGGTAATTGCTACTCTTTTCTACGCTCAGGCAGCCTTCCTTATGACCAAGGGAATCCCTCTTTTCGACGATGATGTAGTCTATAAAAAGGGTAATATCATGCCTTACCCTGATGTATATACTGAACTGATTAAAAAGGGTACGACTCAGACCTTTACCAAGATGAATATGGAAATCCTCCGTCCTGATGAAAAGGAGGTGCTGGACGCAGCAGTAAAGCTTTTAAACGGCTATAGCCCCAATGCGGTTAAAAAGCTTTTAAAAACAGACCGCGCAGGACTCCTGGCTCTTCAAAGAGATATGGTGGAAAGTGCAGATGGATTTCTCATATCCCTATCCGAATTGCAGTTTTACTTTATGAAGGAAACCATGGCGGGGAATTTTAAAGAAGTTAAGGATTTTAAAGCTTATTTTGAAAGCAAACTCAAGAAAAAATAAAGGAGCTTCACGGTGAAGCTCCTTTTCTTTGCCTTGGGAAGGCTTTTTATTTTCTGTTGGATCTCTTTCTCATAAGAGGATCAAGGATCTTCTTTCTGATACGAAGACTGGTAGGTGTGACCTCCAGCAGCTCATCTGTCTCGATGAAATCCAGACACTGCTCAAGGCTCATTACCTTTGGAGGAGTGAGGCGAAGTGCTTCGTCGGCTGCGGAAGAACGGGTATTGGTAAGCTGCTTCTTCTTGCAGACATTAACCTCGATATCCTCAGCCTTGGCAGACTGACCGATAACCATACCGGAGTAAACAGGTACGCCTGCACCGATGAAGAGCTGACCACGCTCCTGGGCATTGAAAAGACCGTATGTAACAGCGTCACCTGCCTCGAATGCGATGAGAGAGCCTGTCTTACGGTAAGCAATGTCTCCCTTGTAAGGAGCATATCCGTCAAAAAGTGTATTGATGATACCGTTACCCTTTGTATCTGTCATGAATTCGCCTCTGTAGCCAATGAGACCACGGGAAGGAATATCAAATTCAAGTCTTGTGTAGCCACCGGAAATGGAGGACATGGATACCAGGTCACCCTTACGGCTGGCAAGCTTTTCGATTACGGCACCGGTGTACTCATCGGGTACGTCTACGTAAGCCTTCTCGATAGGTTCCAGCTTTTTACCGTTTTCGTCTGTCTTATAGAGAACCTCGGCCTTGGATACTGCGAATTCGAAGCCCTCGCGGCGCATATTCTCGATAAGTACGGAGAGATGAAGCTCACCACGACCGGATACCTTGAAGGCCTCTGTGGTCTCTGTATCCTCTACACGTAAGGATACGTCGGTGTTCAGCTCTCTGTAAAGTCTCTCACGTAAGTGACGGGAGGTAACGAATTTACCTTCCTTACCTGCCAGAGGAGAGTCATTTACCACGAATGTCATAGCGATGGTAGGCTCGGAAATTTTCTGGAAAGGAATAGGATTAGGAGCATCAACGGCACAAAGAGTATCACCGATGTGCAGGTCTGCAATACCGGAAATAGCTACGATAGCACCCATGGAAGCCTCTTCAACTTCTACTTTCTTGAGGCCCTCGTACTCGTAGAGCTTGTTAACCTTTACTCTTCTTACCTTGTCAGGCTCATGATGGTTAACGATAGTAACCTCCTGATTTACGCGAAGCTTACCGTTGCTGATTTTACCAACACCGATACGGCCCACATATTCATTGTAGTCGATGGTAGAAATAAGCATCTGGGTAGGTGCTTCAGGATCGCCCTGAGGACCGGGAATAGCATCCAGAATGGTCTCGAAGAGAGGCACCATGTTTTCCTGAGCCTCGGAAAGCTCTAAGATAGCAACACCCTTCTTGGCAGATGCGAAAACGAAAGGACAGTCAAGCTGCTCGTCAGATGCGTCCAGATCGATGAAAAGCTCAAGCACTTCATCTATAACCTCTGTAGGACGAGCCTCCGGACGGTCAATTTTATTGATGCAAACGATAACGGGGAGAGCCAGCTCCAAAGCTTTTTTCAGTACGAACTTGGTCTGAGGCATAACGCCTTCAAATGCGTCTACTACCAGGATAACACCGTCAACCATCTTAAGTACTCGCTCTACCTCTCCGCCGAAGTCAGCGTGGCCGGGAGTATCTACGATATTAATCTTGTGACCCTTATAATTAATTGCTGTGTTTTTGGAGAGGATGGTAATACCTCTTTCACGCTCGATGTCGTTGGAGTCCATGACACGCTCAGCTACGTCCTGATTGGCACGAAATGCGCCGCCCTGCTTCAGAAGCTCGTCGACGAGAGTGGTTTTACCATGGTCAACGTGGGCAATAATGGCGATGTTACGTACGTCTTCTCTGTTTGTAATCATATTGTCACCTTTTCTTCTTTCTATGATAAAAAAACCAAAATTTTCACTAATGGCGCATTTTAGCACGGAATATCCATAATTGCAAGAAATAATTTGATAAAACTTCCTTATATAAGCGAAAAACATGTGCGCTGATCATTTTTATAGCAACTCTTATCGTTGTTATTAGTAAAAACACTTTCCAAAATAAATGATTCTGTGGTATTATTTCCACATAAGGCGAATTGGCGCTGCCGATTGGCAAGAATTTCTTAAAATAAGAAAGGATGAAAAAAATGGATTACAAGAACGCCGGAGTTGATATTGAAGCAGGTTACAAGGCAGTAGAGCTGATGAAGAAGCACGTTGCCAGAACAATGAGACCTGAAGTACTGGGAGGCCTGGGCGGCTTTTCAGGAGCTTTTTCTCTTGATGCATTTAAGGGTATGGAGCATCCTACACTTCTGTCAGGTACAGATGGTGTTGGTACCAAGCTTAAGCTCGCTTTCCTTCTCGACAAGCATGATACAATCGGTATCGACTGCGTTGCCATGTGTGTAAACGACGTAGCATGTGCCGGTGGTGAGCCTTTATTTTTCCTTGACTATATTGCATGTGGTAAGAACGTACCTGAGAAAATAGCTGCTATCGTATCAGGTGTTGCTACAGGCTGTGAGATGGCAAATTCCGCTCTCATCGGTGGTGAGACAGCAGAAATGCCCGGTTTTTACCCTGTTGATGAGTACGATCTTGCAGGCTTCTCTGTAGGTATCGTAGACAGAGATAAGATGATTACAGGCGAAAATCTTAAGAGTGGTGATGCTCTTATAGCTATCGCTTCATCAGGTATTCATTCCAATGGTTATTCACTGGTTCGTAAGGTATTCCCTATGGAGGCTTCCAAGCTCAATCGTTTCAGTAATGACCTGGGCATGACTCTGGGTGAGGCTCTCCTTACACCTACCAAGATTTATGTAAAGGCTCTTAAGTCTGTTAAGGATGCAGGCGTTACCATCAAGGCTTGCTCACACATCACAGGCGGTGGCTTCTACGAGAATATTCCCCGTATGCTTAAGGAAGGCACCAGAGCATCCATCAACAAGTCTTCCTACGAGGTTCCTTCACTTTTCAAGCTTCTTGCACATGAAGGCAAGATTGAAGAGCATATGATGTACAATAGCTATAACATGGGTGTTGGTATGTGTCTGGCTGTAGCAGCAGAGGATGCTGACGCGACTATCCGTGCTATCAAGGCAGCAGGCGAGAATGCCTGGGTACTTGGTGAAATCACTGAAGGTAACAAGGACATCGTAATTAAGTAATTTTCTGAAAATTTTTGGCCCACATAGCAGAACGGAGGATGATTTATGTTCAGAATCGTTGTTATGGTTTCCGGAGGCGGTACCAATCTCCAGGCCATTATAGATAAAATTGAAAGCGGAGCTATTCCCGATACCGAGATTGCTGCGGTTATTTCCAGCAGCCGCAAGGCTTTTGCTTTAGAGCGTGCAGCCAGAGCAGGTATTGCCGGTGAAGCAGTGGTAAAAAAGGATTATGACAGCACAGAGGCTTTCAACGAAGCCCTTCTTGCTACTATCGATAAGTACAGTCCTGATCTCATAGTCCTCGCAGGATATCTGGTAATTGTTCCTGAAATCGTTATAAAGAAATACAGAAATAAAATCATCAATATTCATCCATCGCTTATTCCTTCTTTCTGCGGGGACGGCTTCTACGGGCTCAAGGTCCACGAAGCGGTTCTGGCCCGCGGCTGTAAGGTTACCGGTGCTACCGTTCATTTCGTAGATGAAGGCACAGATACCGGCCCTATCATTATTCAGAAGGCTGTTTATGTAGAAGAAGGCGACACTCCCGAGACACTTCAGAGACGTGTTATGGAAGAAGCTGAATGGAATATTCTCCCTGAGGCTATCAGAAGATTATCCCAGAATTAAAAGGATATAAAACATTTATTTCACTTCGTTTCAAAAAAGGAGATAAGTGGACGCTAAGCCATAATAGTTCACGCTGACGCGTGAAGGCTTAGCTTTTCAAACTCCTACCGGAGTTCTCCGTTTTTCACTTCGTTCAAAAAGGAGATAATAGGACGCCATGCCATGATATTTCATGCTTCGCATGAAGGCATGGCTTATCAAACCCCTTCGGGGTTCTCCATTTATTTCACTTCGTTCAAAAAGGAGATAATATGAAAATTCTTGTTATCGGATCCGGCGGTCGCGAGCATGCTATTGTTTGGAAGATCGCGCAGAGCAAAAAGGCTGATAAAATCTATTGCGCTCCCGGCAATGCAGGTATTGCGGGACTGGCAGAATGCGTAAATATCGCGGCTACCGACATTCCGGCCCTTGTTTCCTTTGCCAAGGAAAAGGCTATAGATCTTACCGTTGTTGGTATGGACGATCCCCTGGTTGCAGGTGTTGTTGATGCTTTTGAGGCAGAGAATTTACGTATTTTTGGACCCAGAAAAAATGCTGCCATCCTGGAGGGCTCCAAGGCTTTTTCCAAGGACCTTATGAAAAAGTACAATATCCCTACAGCTGCTTACGAGGTATTCACAAGCGCCGAAGAAGCCAAAAAGTATCTGGAGACAGCAGAAATGCCTATCGTACTTAAGGCTGACGGTCTGGCTCTGGGTAAGGGCGTTCTTATCTGTCAGAATCGTGAAGAGGCTTTGGCAGGCGTAGACGAGCTCATGCTGGACAAAAAGTTCGGCTCTGCAGGTAATACCATAGTTGTGGAGGAGTTCCTGACAGGTCGTGAAGTATCCGTGCTTTCCTTTGTTGATGGCAAGACCATCCGCATTATGACCAGTGCCATGGATCACAAGCGTGCAAAGGACTACGATCAGGGCTTAAATACAGGTGGTATGGGTAACATCTCCCCATCTCCTTTCTATACTGAAGACATCGATGATTTCTGCAATAAGTACATTTATCAGGCTACAGTGGATGCTATGGCATCAGAAGGCAGACCTTTCAAGGGCGTTATCTTCTTTGGTCTTATGCTTACTGAGAAGGGACCACGCGTTCTGGAATACAATGCCCGTTTCGGCGATCCCGAGACTCAGGTTGTGCTTCCTCGTATGAAAAATGATATCGTAGATATCTTCGAGGCATGTATCGACGGAACTCTGGATCAGATAGAGCTTGAATTCGAGAATAACAGTGCGGTATGTGTAGTACTTGCATCTGCAGGCTATCCTGAGCATTACGAGAAGGGTAAAGTGATTACCGGCTTTGAGGAATTCGAGGGCAAGAGCGATTATATCTGCTTCCACGCGGGCACTAAATTTGATGAAAATGGGAAGATCGTGACAAACGGCGGTAGAGTTCTGGGTATCACAGCTCTGGGACAGGACCTTCACGAGGCTCGTATGAAGGCATACTCCGCTACAGAATGGATTAAATTCTCCAATAAATACATGAGATCTGACATAGGTCTGGCAGCAGAAAAGGCATTAAAAAAGTAAATAAATATACCGGAAAAGAGTGCAGCAGTCACTCTTTTCTTTTTTTATAAAAAGTTTATATTCAAAAGGTAGAATATAAAAAATGAAATGTGTATAATCGAAATATAGTCTACCTTGGTGTAGTGCCCCCTAAAGGGGCTCCGGGGTAAGTTCAGGAACAGTTTTGGCTTATTTTGAAAAGGGGTATAGATATGGTAACTGAGGGAAAAAACAAGAAAAGATCGCGTCTTTTAAAGATAGTGGCATCACTTATGGTGGTCATTACCGCAGGGTTGATTTTATTCTTTTCAATGAGGGAAAAAACTACATCGGCCGTATCCACAGGGACTGTAACAGCCTCTGCTCTTTATCTGCGTCAGGGACCCGGCACCAATTACGGAAAGGTGGCGCTTAACGACACGACCGTTCTCCTATATAAGGGCGATTATGTGGCTATATATTACCAGGAAAAAGACTGGTATTTCGTGAGCGGAAGCTTCAAGGGTACCAGAGTAGAGGGCTATGTTTCTGCCCAGTATATAAGCACCAGAGGCCTGGTACCTACCGGCAAGCCCAGCTCTACTCCTACACCTACCAAGAAGACTACCCAGGGCCCTTCTCCCACACCTACCAAGGTGCCGGTAACTAATGAAGTGGTAAAAAGCGGTTTTCCGCTTACCGGCTATGTTACTGCGGGCTGGCTGAATATCAGAGCGGGAGCCGGCACAAACAATGCTGCGCTTACATCCCTTAAGTACAATACAGAGGTAACTGTAATCGGATATACCAAGGATTCCGCAGGTACCGTCTGGTATATGATTGAATATTCGGAGGGCGGCAATAAAAAGACAGGCTATTGCTCCTCAAAATATATCGCGGTAGCGAAGAAGAATGCTCTTACGCCTACACCAAAGGCTACAGCTACTCCTCTGCCTACCACTAAGCCTGTGACAGCGACACCTACACCGAAAGCAACCGCAACACCTACGCCTGTGGCATCGCAGGCACCTGTGACAGAAGGCTTTCCTATGACCGGTACCATCACTGCCTACTCACTGAATGTGAGAAGTGATGCCGGCACCAAGGCCTCCATTGTTACTACTGTCAGCCGTGGTGATGTGGTTACCATTACAGACAGTAAGACCGAAGCTTCAGGCAAGGTATGGTATCATATTACCTTCAAAAAGAATGGCAAGACCTTTATGGGATACGCTTCTTCACTCTACGTAACCGCTGATAAAAAGCCTGCAGCCGCTACCAATACTCCGAAGCCTACCAATACTGCAGTGCCCACTACACCTGCACCGACTGCGCCTCTGCCTACTGTCAGCGTGAGCTATAAGGGTGAGAAAATCACCAGAAGCGAGATTGCAGCATCAGAGATAGCAAACGGCTATGCATACGCAGGCATCACCGATATATACCAGCTCAATATGAGAGCGGGTGCCGGTATAGATACAAAGTCTGTTGCCATTATTGATAATCAGACCAAGGTTTATGTTCTGGACCAGGTAAACGGCGGTGACATTATCTGGTACAAGGTAGCAGTGAAAAAGGATGGCAAGGTCCTCTACGGCTACATGTCTTCCAAGTATGTTAAGATGGTATATGAGACATCCGTATATGCTACAGTTAAGGCCAATACTGTCAGCCTGAACGTGGAGGCGAGCTCAAATTCCTCCTATGTAAAAACCAACAGCGGAACTGTAGTGACCCTGTCCAATAAGGATGAAGTCAAGGTGGTAGGGGAGACCCTTATAAACCTTGTAAAATGGTTCAAGGTAGAGACCAGAGAAGGCTATACCGGATGGGTACAGCTGTCAGACCTTAAATTGTCTAATGGAGATACCTTCTCGGCGAAGCCCACAGCCACTCCAACACCGACGACCAAGGCTACGGCTACTCCCAGCCCTGAGCCTACTGCGACTTCTGCTCCTACAGCAACAGTTACACCTGTTCCGACAGCGATACCTACAGATACACCTGCTCCTACAGCGATAGCTACAGATACGCCTGTTCCGACAGCGATACCTACGGATACAACTGTTCCGACAGCAGCACCTACAGATACATCTGTTCCGACTGCAACACCCTCTGAGGGGGCTGAGCCTACAGTAGCTGTAAGTGATACGCCGGTACCTTCAGATATTCCTATACCTACGGATACGGTGCCTGGTCCTACAGCAGCACCCACAGATACAGCAGCGCCTACCGAAGAGCCGCTTCCGTCTCCTACCAGTGCAGCGGGCTTTGCACCGGAAAATGGTGGACAGGCAGAAGTATCAGTGACTCCGGAGCCTACTGTTACTCCTACAGACACACCTACAGGCACTCCCATAGAGACCCCTACACCTACCGAGACACCGACTCCTACAGCTACTTTTACGCCTACGCCGACTCCTACAAGGGGGTATGCGGATATGACCCCGGAAGAGTTTGAGGAATACTTAGATGCAGAGGGCTTCCCGGAGAGTTACAAGGCCGGACTCAGAAGTCTGCACGCCCAGTATCCTACCTGGGTATTTAAGGCATACCATACAGGCTTGTCCTGGGATAATGTTTTGACCAAGGAGACCAAGCCCGGTAAAACACTTATTTCCAACAGCTACGGCATTGCCTGGAAGTCTTTGGAAGCCAAGGCTTATAACTGGGCTACAGATAAATTTATCGTTTACGACGGTACATATTGGGTAACCTCTTCGAGACTCGCCAATGCTTACTTTATTGATCCGAGAAACTGGTTTGACTCCAAGCACATCTTTATGTTTGAGAGTCTTAAGTATGATCCGGAAAATCAGACAGTAGAGGGGGTTGAAGCCCTTTTGAAAAATACTGCAATGTATAGAAAATCCTATACATACACAGATGAAAATGGTAAAAAACAGACGATTACCTACGCTGAAACCTTTATTAAGGCAGCAGAATACACAGGAGTAAGTCCCTACCATTTGGCCTCACGTGTACGTCAGGAAGTAGTTACCGGCACTACCACTATGTCCAACAGCGTCAGCGGAACAATGCCGGGATATGAAGGATATTACAATTTCTACAACATCGGTGCTACTCATTCCACAGCACCAAACGGAGCTATCATCAATGGACTTAAGTATGCCAAGTACGGTTCTTCCAGTGCGTCATACAATGCAGCCATGATGATTCCCTGGACCAGCCCTTACAGATCCATCGTAGGCGGCGCATACATGATTGGCGCCAGCTATATCAACAAGGGCCAAGATACTATTTATCTCCAGAAGTTTAATGTGACCGGCTACAATACATTTTCACATGAATATATGGCCAATGTAGAGGCGCCATATTCAGAAAGTACCAGACTTTCCAGTGCATATCAGGATAAGACCATTCCTATCGTTTTCAGGATACCGGTCTATGAGAATATGCCCGATGAAAAGAGTCCGAAGCCGGGCACTATGCTGAATCCTAATAACTGGCTTGGAAGTCTTACGATTTCTGCGGCAGACGGCACAAAGCTGCCTCTGACACCTGCTTTTGACGTAAATAAGGATCAGGAGTATTTCTTGACAGTAGCAGGTACATTTGATACGCTTACAATCAGTGCAACAGCGGTAAGTACGAAGGCAAAGGTGGCAGGAAATGGTGTGGTAGCATTGGAAGTAGGCTTGAACACCTATCAGATAGTGGTTACTGCAGAGGATGGAACTACAAGAACATACGTTCTTAATATTACCAGAGAGACACCTCCTCCTACATCTACACCTACACCGACACCTACGGCTACGAATACTCCGGAGCCTACAGCTACAAATACTCCGGAGCCTACAGCTACAAATACACCGGAGCCGACAGCTACGAATACTCCGGAGCCGACGGCTACAAATACACCGGAGCCTACAGCTACCAGCACACCTGAGCCTACGGCTGCTCCGAGTGCTACCGGAATACCGGAGACTAGTCCTATTCCGGAATCAACTCCGATGCCGTCAGAGATACCGACGCCGACCACGGAGTCTGCGCTGGTGCCCAAACCTACGGATGAAATACCGAAACCTTCAGATACACCGGAGACCTAATGCGTTTTAAAAAGTTTCAAAAATCAATAATAGTATTTATGCTTACATTGCCGATGATACTGCTTTTTGCAGTACCATCGGCTCTTGTATACGCGAGCTCGGCCACCATGGAATTTTTCGTAGACGAGGATTTCATTATTGTGGGAGACCGCTTTACCGTTGAGGTGAGAGTGTCAGCCGACAGCGTGATAGGCAAGGTAGAGCTTAATGTCGTTTACGATGACGGGATAATTGCCTATGCTACGGGACCCGCCTGTGTGGAGCAGGAAGGGAATATTTTGACGATTCGAGATGACGGCCCCGGTGCAGCAAACGGCGAAAAGATATTTGTTCTTTACTTTGATGCCATCGGAGCAGGTAAGGCTTATGTGAAAACGGCAGCTGAGCCCAAGGTTTATGCCTATAGCGATGGCGCGGAATTCACAGTCACGGTAAAAACCGGGGATGTAGTTGTCCGTGAAAATGATATTTTGTCAGACGATAATTCCTTAACAGGCCTTACACTTAAGGATTCGACGGGAAAAAGCCTGGCGCTGACACCTTCCTTCAATCCTGATGTACAGGAATATACGGCTCAGGTGGGAAAGGACATAACGAAGTGCCTGGTAAATGCGAACCCCGGAGACCCGAATGCCAATATAGCGGTAGAAGGGCATACGGTCCTTCAAGTAGGAAATAATGATATTAAAATCACTGTTACCGCCGAAGACGGTTCACGTCGAATTTATACAGTGCATGTGGAAAGACTGGGAGCCAAAGAGCCCACGCCGGAGCCCTCTGTAGGGCCTGCAACCCCTACGCCTCAAGTGGTGGAGAAGGAGCCGGACAAGGGGATAAAGGCGGAATTCAAGGGCTATGGCACATTTATCACTGAGTACCATACATATGTGCTGGCAACGTCATTAAAGGACCTTAAGATACCTGAGGACTATGAAGAAACTTCAGTATTTATTGGTGAAGGAAGCGTTAAGGTATATGCCAAAAAGGGCACAGACCCTATGCATGTTCTGATAGCCTTGGCCGATGAAAAGGGCGACGTGGCCTTTTACAAGTATGACCGAAAAGAGGAGACCCTGCAAAAGCTCTGGGATGAGGATATTACCTATAAGGAAGTAAATCTCAACTATGATTCGGAGCTTATGCTGGCCCTTAAAAAAGAAGAAAACAGGACAATACTGCTGGCGATAGCAGCCTCTGTGCTGGGTGCGACAGCCCTGGTATTTTTCATAATGAACATAGTTAAAAATGTGAAAATAAGAAATCTGGAGGACGAGCTCAGCAAGTCCCAGAGACAGACTAAAAAAAGAACGACCAACAGTCGTAAGTAAAGGAAAGAGTTATGTCAAATACTTTAGACGGATTCATGGGTGATTACGACAACAAATTTTCAAAGGAAGCTAAGAAGGTAATCGCTCTTTCCTACAAAATTTCCGAGGATATCGGCCAGGGCTACGTGGGCACAGAGCATCTGCTGATGGCCCTTATTGAGGTACCCGGAGTGGCAGCGGATATCCTTAAGGAAAACGGTGTGGAGATTACAAGAATAATAGATGTTGACAGGCAGCTGATTCTTTTTGACACTATTGAGGAATCTGACGGAAATGATTCCTTCTCGCCGGCTGCCAGAAAGGTGCTTATAAATGCTGAAGCTGAGGCTAAGAGAGTAAATGCAGCCAAAATAGGCACAGAGCATATACTTTTGGCCATCCTGAAGCTCGACAGCTGTCTGGCGGTCAGAATACTGAATACCTGCGAGATCAAGATAGAAAAACTTTTTTATGACGTAATTATGGTTATGGGGGGTGACGCAGCCACTGCGCGTCTGGAGTATCAGGCCTCCCGTGTTCGCTCCCAGATGCCGGAGCAGCCTATGTTTACTGAGCAGTACTCCAGGGATATTACCGCCCTCTGTCGTGACGGTAAGCTGGATGTATGCGTGGGCCGTGAAAAAGAAATTCAGCGCCTCATCCAGGTGCTTTGCAGACGAACCAAGAATAATCCCTGCCTGGTGGGAGAACCCGGCGTGGGAAAAACTGCCGTGCTGGAGGGATTGGCAGCATGGATAGTGAATGACCGCGTGCCTGAGATGATGAAGGGGAAGCGTATTCTTTCACTGGATATTCCTGCTATGGTGGCCGGAACCAAGTACAGAGGCGAATTCGAAGAAAGAATTAAGAGAGTGATTGCTGAGGTATCAGAGGATCCGTCAGTCATTCTTTTTATCGATGAACTTCATTCCATTATCGGCGCAGGTGGTGCAGAGGGTACTATGGATGCGGCCAATATCTTAAAGCCGGCTTTGGCTCGTGGAGAGCTGCAGATCATCGGTGCCACTACTATCGCCGAATACAGAAAGCATATCGAGAAGGATGCTGCCCTGGAGAGGAGATTTCAGCCTATTACGGTGGAAGAGCCCAGTGTGGCTGAGACTGAGGAGATATTAAAGGGATTAAGACCTGTATATGAAAAGCACCACGGTGTAATCATAGATGACAGCGCCGTGAAGGCGTGTGCGGAGCTTACATCCAGATACGTGAATGGCAGATTTTTGCCGGATAAGGCTATTGATGCTATGGATGAAGCCGCTTCACGACTGCATTTGGATCATGAACCGGTGACAGATGAGGCGATGCAGACACAGAAGCAGATGGCGGATTTTTCCGAGAAGCTGGAGGAGGCTCTGATCAGTGGCGATATGGAGGCTGCGAAGGACTACTCCAAAAAGCTGAAGGCCCTGAAGGACAAGGCAGAAAATAAGAAGTCCAAGGCCAAAAAGGGAAAGAAGGCGGCCAAGCCTGTGCTGACTGAGAGCCATGTAGAGGCGGTTATAGCCCAGTGGACAGGTATTCCTCTGGAAAAAGTGCAGCAGTCTGAAAGCGACAAGCTGCTTCGTATGACGGAAATTCTGGAAAGACGTGTAAAGGGACAGCATGAGGCGGTAGAGGCCATTACCAAGGCTATTCGTCGCGGACGTGTGGGATTGAAGGACCCCAACAGACCTACAGGCTCCTTCCTTTTCCTGGGCCCCACAGGCGTAGGTAAAACAGAGCTGGCGAAGGCGCTGGCGGAAGCCATGTTCGGCGATGAGAACGCCATGATCAGAGTGGATATGTCGGAGTACATGGAGAAGCACACCGTATCCAAGTTCATCGGAGCGCCTCCAGGATATGTAGGCCACGAAGAGGGCGGACAACTATCTGAGAGAATCAGAAGAAAGCCTTATTCCGTCCTGCTTTTTGACGAGCTGGAAAAAGCACATCCGGATGTTTTCAACATTCTTTTACAGGTGCTGGAGGACGGCCATATTACAGATTCTCAGGGAAGAAAGGTCAGTTTCAAGAATACAATTATAATTATGACCAGTAATGCCGGTGCTCAGTCCATTATGAGCCCCAAGAGACTGGGATTTTTATCGGGCTCCGGAGAGCAGGCAAATTATGAGAAAATGCGTGACGGGGTAATGGAAGAGATAAAGAGCATTTTCAAGCCGGAATTTTTGAATCGTATCGACGAGACTATAGTATTCCGTCCGCTGAACCGTGATATTCTTCGCAGTATTGCCGCTATGCAGATAGATATTGTAGCCAAGAGATGCCTGGAGCAGATGAAGGTAAGTCTGACCTACGACGAGTCTGTGACGGAATATATCCTTAAGAAGGGCTACGATGAAAAATTCGGTGCGCGTCCTATCAGGAGAGCAGTGCAGAATCTGGTGGAGGACTCTCTGGCTGAGAAGTTTCTGGAGGGTGTCTATAAGGAAGGCTCAAGTGTAATTCTGACAGCAGATGATGAGGGTATAAAATTTAACTAATTTTTATAAATTTGGACACAAAGATATGGTATAATCAGACCAAGATTTTTGCCACAAAGCAGAATCGAAGTTCCACTTTTCGGAGGAAATAATAATGAGCGAGCTTATTCGTACTAAGGCTGACGGCAGTATCGGCTTCGGCGATTACACACTTTTGGAGAAGACCAAGCTTTCCGATTATCAGTATAATGGCGCTTCCTACAAGGTAAAGACATTCAAGGAGATGACCAGACTGGAGAAAAATGAGATGTTTCTCTACGAGTCAGAGCCGGGTACATCCGTAGAAAATCTGAAGGCAGAGGGCGCCAAGGTCTCCTTTGATGTAGAGGGTGACGGTCCTACTCAGATTACCCTGGGCCTGGAGGACAATGCAGAGTACAAGGTCGAAATAGATGGCGTGCATATGGGAAAGATGACTACCAATCTGGGTGGAAAATTGTCTCTTTCAGCTGATCTTACTCCCGGTAAGGCACAGACTGTTATCATCGAGAGAGTATAAAAGAATAAGGTAAATAGAGTCATGAGAGCTTGAACGAGGTTTGGGCTCTCATTTTTTTGTCGACAGGCAATATTAAAAATAGTAAAATGAGGAAAAGTGAGGTTTTCGTATGGCAACTAAGAGTAAAAGTGTGTTTTTCTGCTCGGAATGCGGATTTGAATCAGCAAAATGGTTTGGAAATTGTCCCTCCTGCCATCAGTTTAATACCTGCAGTGATGCACCGGTCGAGAAAAAGACCGGTGGCAGTGCCGCAGCCAAAAGAAGGGCTGCGAGCCCTATCGCTTCGCCGGTACCTTTTTCAAAGATAGCGTCGGAAAAGCAGGAAAGAATAAATACAGGCATACACGAGCTGGACAGAGTGCTGGGCGGCGGCATAGTTCGCGGGTCTCTGGTGCTGGTGGGCGGTGACCCCGGTATCGGTAAGTCTACACTGCTCCTGCAGATGTGCAGGGAGTTGAAGGACGTCAGTGTTCTCTATATTTCCGGCGAGGAATCGGCTGAGCAGACCAAGATGAGAGCGGACAGACTGGGAGTTTTTCCCGAAAGTGTGCTTTTTTTGGCGGAGACCGACCTGACCCAGATAGAGGAGCTCCTGATACAGGATAAGCCTGATGTGGTCATAATCGATTCCATCCAGACCATGTACAGAGAGGATGTGGAGTCGGCTCCGGGCTCAGTGGGGCAGGTAAGAGAAGCCACCTCCAGCCTGCTGCGTGTGGCCAAGGATCAGGGCATTACTATTTTCATCATAGGTCACGTGACCAAGGAGGGTACTGTGGCAGGCCCCAGAATGCTGGAGCATATGGTGGACACGGTACTTTACTTCGAAGGGGATAATTCGGCTCTTTACAGAGTACTTCGCGCCGTGAAAAACAGATTTGGCTCCACCAACGAAATAGGTGTTTTCGAGATGAGCGGAAAGGGCCTTATGGAGGTACAGAATCCATCGAAATACATGTTGGAAGGTAAGCCTACGGACGAACCCGGCAGCGTGGTGACAGCGGTCATGGAGGGCACCCGCCCTATTCTGGTGGAGGTGCAGGCCCTGGTGAGCCAGACCGGCTATCAGATGGCAAGAAGAACGGCAGCGGGCATAGACCACAACAGAGTCAGCCTGCTTATGGCTGTCATGGAGAAAAGGCTGGGCATATCTCTGGCCGGCTGTGACGCGTATGTAAATATTGCAGGAGGTATGAAAATCACTGAGCCGTCCGTAGACCTGGCGGTGATACTGGCGCTTCTTTCCAGCTATCGCAATAAGCCTATCGGTGACGATACTATAGTTTTCGGTGAGGTGGGCCTTACAGGTGAGATCCGCGCCGTATCTATGATTTCCCAGCGCGTGCGGGAGGCTGTCAAGATGGGCTACAAGACCTGTATTGTACCTAAGGGGGCCATGCGCACCCTGAAGGCCGACGGGAAGCTTCCGGGAGAAGTGAAAATCGTGGAAGTCGCCAATATCAGAGATTTTGCGTGATGCAGAGACGAGCGCTGATTCGCAATTTGCAGCATATTATCTGATGGAGTTATTTATAGAATTTTTATTTTTCACTTGACAAAATGACAGTTATGTAGTAAATTAGTCAAGTCGCGAGAGCGATTGACTATGTCGTAGGGGACTGGTCAAATGGTATGATAGGAGTCTCCAAAACTTTTGGTGGGAGTTCGATTCTCTCGTCCCCTGCTCTTAAAGCCTGATTTTATCAGGCTTTTTTCTTTTGTGTAATGAAATCGGCAAAATTATTTTCGAAAAGGGGCCGAATTATGTATTAGGTCAAGCATACGCTTGCTGGTATAATTGGGAAATTGAATCTTTTTACAACTTAACATCAGATGAAACCGCTTTTGAAGGCGTTGTTGATGGTGTCATCGGGGACGATTCCAATTGACAACTTTTTTTCTGACTGTTATAGTTGAACAGGTGACTGGCGGAATAAAGGGAAAGTGGCTGACTTTAAAGCACTTTGAGAGATTGACAGGGAATAATATATGGATGCAAAAGAATTACTGGATGAATTACTGAACAGCACAGAGTGGATTACAAGGAATCGCCTTAGTATTATTAATGGCAAAACTGATTTATCGGCCTATGCCATGAAGCTTAAAAAAGAATCCGGAAAGTGCCTGGATTACATAGAAAAAGGAGAGTACTCTGATATTCAGAAGTGCATAGCCATGATTCTTCTGGCTGAGA
>JAZUHR010000094.1:0-3040 GCA_045641825.1 Lachnospiraceae bacterium | reverse complement strand
CTTATCATCCTCAAATTTTGTGTAATTGTCAAGAAAAACTTTTGACAAACGCTCCCAATCATTCACAATTCTAGCTTTTATATCTGCACTCTGTCGCCCATACTTCGCCTCCAATATTTCCGGGCACATTTTATCATGCATATATACCCTAATCATGCGTCTGGTCATTCCTGCCGTGTCAAACACCTTAAAGGGTATGCTTCTGGTAAACTCAATCATACGAATATCTTTTGTAGGATCACGTAGCAAAATTCCTGTGTATAGAGAATTTTTTTGGGCCATATCGCCTGACGTCCGCATTCTTTCCTGCGTATAATTCATGTCATGATTAAGTTTTAATCTTCCCTTATATGTAGACAAATAATTGTACTGTTTCCTCAGTTCATCGGCAGCCCCACAAGACAAAACGAAATCAGCCTTTGCAGTTGTAGTCTGCAGTGCTTCCTCCAAAGTAATCTTCTTATTACCTGACTTCAACACATTTTTCACTACACGCTTTAGCACTTTGCTACGATATATGTGAAAGTTCTGTTTGAAAGCCTTTAATTCCTTGTATAGTTCTACCCATCTTAAATGTTTCACCAAATATTCCAAATACTCAATATACCCTGACGTATATGAAACGGTTCCGTTGCCCATGATTCCACAGAGAATGACTCGTGCTCCCTTGTCCCTGTAAGCCATGGCCTCACACTTCCACATCCAAAGCATGTTCTCTGGGGACTTATAAGGCATTTCAAAGATATCCATGTAATTATTACGTTCTTCCCATATATCGACGTCGTTCATGCCCACGAAAGTAGGCTCAATATTAGGATATTTCTCACATGTTTTCAGCACTAGTTGTGACTCATCAAAAACATCTTTTTCATTCTCCTTTTCAGTAAATTTATCATACGGCACCGACGTGTACGAATACAGTTTCTTCCCTCTCCTCTCCAGTTCCGGTGCCGCCCAGGCTGCCACAGAATTAGAATCATAGCCTCCACTCAGGAAAATGGCGGTCTCCCCGGCGCTTCTCAGTGTACACTTGACGCAGTCCTCGTAAAGGGCCAGAAAGTGCTTTTTGTACTCGTCATCAGTCTTGTACCTGATGTGAGCATTCAGCTTGTAAGGATTCCAGAACTCCTTTTTTTCAACGCGTGTCTGACCCTTGCGGTCCAGCTTCACCCGAATTCTGTTCCAGGGCTCGATACGAATCAACCCCATATAAGGCGTTTCTTCGCTCTCCATGAATACCCCGTAGCCGCGCTGACCAATAAAGTGTCCCAGCCAGCGTTCATTGGGCTCGTGTTTCTTCATGTTGATGAGGATGGGCTCCATAAGAGATGCAAAGTAAAAAATGTCCTCCTCCACCGTATAATAGACAAAACGACAGCCTGTAGCATCCAGTGACGCGAAGACCTCGTTTTTCGCCTTGTCGTAGTAAACAAAGGTGTAGACACCGCGCATCATATTGAGCGCAGCATCGCCGTAGTCACGCACGCATTTATACAGAATCTCGCCATCCGGCAGAGTCTCGCTGTCCTTCAGTCCTATTTTTTCACAGAGTTCTGCGCGATTATCCAGCACTACATCCGCTGTGAAAAGGGCCTCACCGCTTTCAAAGGGCAGCTGCTCATATTTCGCCTCATTCGTAAAATACTGAATAGCGCAGCCCATATAGGCATTATTGGAAAAAATTTCCTCATAACGATCAATCACGCACTTATCAAAGCACGCCTTCATCGCATGGGCTTTTTCCTCGTCGATTTTCCGACCCTTAAGGTCAATCATTCCCCAGATTGCTGACATATAATCTCCTGTTCATATCCCTTACTTTTCCAAATCTATTTTTACTTCCAAGCCTCGGTCGTAATAATACCAATTCCCATCTTTGTAAAAAATCGTTCCCACCAGGTCATGCACCGACCA
This sequence comes from Lachnospiraceae bacterium, assembly GCA_045641825.1. Taxonomy (GTDB): domain Bacteria; phylum Bacillota; class Clostridia; order Lachnospirales; family Lachnospiraceae; genus RGIG3528. The sequence continues at coordinate 1,126 of JAZUHR010000094.1, read as the reverse complement.
GGTCACGTATTTTTTCGAGATACTGTCCTGCTTCACGCCATACTGCGTAATGGCATAATTATAGTGTTTGTGAGAGAGTTTTTTACGAAATTCATCGTCGTTTCTAAGGAAAAAAACGTGTCCCGTCTCCCCCTTCACAGGGCTCTGGGTATCATCCCAGGTGCAGTCCACATGGTACCAATCACCGTCAATCTTCACCAAATTCCATATATGGTTCATCTCATCACTGGAAACGTGGTAATTTTCTATACCGCACAAGCTAAGCAGCAGGTCATAAGCATTGGTATACGCATGGCAAACGCCCCGGCCATAAGCCAAAATTCCCCAGGCATCGTACTGGCCGTCCACACCTTTTCTGTATGTGGCCTTTTCCACCACATAGTCATGCAGTACCAAAGCCTTCTCCAGGTCGCTCATAGTGGGCGAAATCCTGCTCATGGCCTCATTTACGGACTCCTGAACCAGTGCGAAGCGCTCCTGAAAACCGGGATCCACCACGGATAAGCCCGTGGACTTCAGATATTTTCCATCGCCCTTTACCGACTGTGTTACAGGCGCCTGATAAAAAGAATTATAGGCCACCATGCATTCGCCATTTGCTAGCTGCGTAAAAGTTTCAGAAAGTATATTAAATGTTACGTTTAAATCCGATATATCCACCTGACTCCCGTCACCGGTGAGCAGCATGTTTTTCAGGATATTGTAGAGTGTACGCTCGGTAGGTACAGGAGTAGCGGTGGATTCCGCTGGTTCTTCAGTCGGAGTCATGGTAACACTCGGGAAATCACTGGGAGTATATGGCACTTCTACCGATGGCTTAATTTCCTGTGTCAATACCGGCGTTTGAGTCGCAGTATGTTGTCCCACACTTGAACCTCCGCAAGCCACAAGTAAAAAGAGCTCGAAAGTGGCACAAAGGAATACTATTGTTTTTCTACTGTTCCATTTGCTCACTTTCCCGCTCCTATCGCTTTACATCCATCATCTTCACAAAAGTTTTCCGATTTCTTCAATTTGCTGTCCTTACCCCAAAATGATACCATTAAAATGCTAATAATTTTGTTTTTATTTATTTCATTCTATGATACAATTAAGCAAATATTTTTGTAATATCCATTAGTCTTAA
>JAZUHR010000093.1:0-4722 GCA_045641825.1 Lachnospiraceae bacterium | reverse complement strand
ACATAGTGGTAAGGCTTACAAAGGTTGCCACCAGGAAGAAGATAGCGGGAAAGACCAGACCGATTTTTCCTATACGTTCAGCATCCATGCCGAACTCCACGGCGCTCTGTATGGATTCGCGGGTAAGTACATGAAATTCAGGCTTTTTCAGATCCTCAATTTCTTTTTCACCGTCTTTTATCTTTTCCTTTGCCTCGTTAATATCAGCCTTTGCCTTTTCCAGTTCAGCTTGTTTTTCGGCTATTTCAGCTTTTGCCTTTTCCAGCTCTTCATGAGCCACCTTAAAGGTAGCCTCGATTTCAGGATTTGCAGGGCTTCCCAGCTGCAGACTCATATTGTAGAGGTATTCGTTATTTTGAAGCTCATTTTCACTGGCCGAAACACCTTCCATGGCTTCCAAAAGTGCCTCTTCGCCTGCTCTTATCTCTTCCTCACCATCTGAAATTTCCTGCTTCTTGTCAGCAATTTCCCTAAGCAGGGGACTCTTTACTTCCTCCAGTCGCAGCTCACATATTTTGTCGGAAAAATTCTCTATCTGCTCCTTGTAGTCCTCTACATAATCCTTGTATTCATCAGTAAAAGGAGTATATTCATCGGCCCCCTTGATTCCTATATGGGCATAAGTATAGTAATCCGTCTTGAAAGCATCCTTATGAAGTCCTATGAATGCGTCTGCCTTACCGTTACCGATGCTTACCGTGCCACGATCCCAGGAAAAATATTGTGCGTAGGTGCCGTAGCCCACAATAACAAATGTGTCGCAATTCAGCTTATCCGCAAGGTCATCTCCGTAGATTTTTATGGTATCGCCTACCTTCAAATCGCTTTCCGACTCAAAGAGCCACAGGTCCACAAATACTTCATCAGCCTTTTCCGGAAGTCTTCCCTCTACTATTTCCATTTTGCTGACGTCCTGCATGACTGAATATATCTGCAGCTGAAAATCTCTTTTTTCACGAGCCAGAAAAGCTTCGGTATAATACATGCCCTCCACTGTGAAATCCGGTGACACCCGGCGTAGTTCTTCAATAGTCTCATCGGTAATTCCCATGGTGCCTGCGCACCAGATATCACAGAAATCCGTGGCATCATAAAACTTTTTGGCAGTAGCCCTCATATCCGGCTCGGACGATCTGATACCGGCATAAAAAGCCACACCCAGGGCCATTATGGCCAGGATAGACAGGTATCTGTTCAAGGTACGTTTTATTTCTCTGAAAAAATCTTTAGTACTAGCTTTCATGTCTATGCTCCGCCCTGCAAATCCTCATAGCTCTGCAGGCTTCTTTCCCCAAGGTTAAAAAACTACCAGTCTATCGTCTCCACCGAAACCGGATTTTCATTTACATACATTTCCCTGGTCTTACCGTTTTTAATACGAATTACTCTGTCCGCCATAGGGGCAATGGCTTTATTATGGGTAATAACTATGATTGTGGTTCCCATTTCTCTACAGGTATCCTGAAGGAGCTTAAGAATGGACTTGCCGGTCTGATAGTCCAGAGCGCCTGTAGGCTCATCGCATAAAAGCAGCTTGGGATTCTTGGCCAGCGCTCTTGCTATGGACACTCTCTGCTGCTCTCCGCCGGAAAGCTGGGCAGGGAAATTCCCCTTTCTTTCTCCCAGTCCCACCTTTTCCAGTACCTGATCCGGTGTCAAAAAGCTTACGTTTTGCCCATCCTCAAGCACCTGAATTCTGGAGTCGGCTGTCTCCTTCTTTGCCTTCCTCTTTCTACCCTTATTTACCTGTACTGCCAGCTCAACGTTTTCCAGAGCCGTAAGATTGGGAACCAGATTATAGAACTGGAATACAAATCCCACATCTTCCCTACGATACTTGGTAAGTCTCCTGCCGTCATAGGATGCTACATCCTCGCCATCCACATTGACCTTTCCCGATGTGGCAGTATCCATTCCTCCCAGGATATTTAAAACGGTGGTTTTTCCGGCACCGCTGGGACCTACAACCACTACAAATTCTCCCTTTTCAATGGTAAAATCAATGCCATCGGCGGCGTGCACCTCGACATCTCCTGTCTTGTATATCTTCTTAACATCCTTAAGCTCAATGTAACTCATACTTGTGTCCTTTTCAGTTTTTAATTGAAGTCAAATTCTATTAACTCTATTTTTAAAACATCACAGTTAATTGTATCACAGTGTTTGCATGCAAGTAATTAAAGAACTCTAAAGAATAGACTATGTTTTTCTTTACGCAAAAAAAGGATTCGTGTATCTTGCGAACAGATGCACGGATCCTTCATATTGTGCAATGCACTCACAATAATGCGTACCCGGTTTTGAGGAGTGGCAGGTGTGACGAGTTACTTCCTTTCCTCATTGGATGCAACGGGTTACTTGCCGCCCTGTAAGGCCCTTATTCAGGGCTATTATGCGGCTGTGTTTAATGTCGGGAATGTGAACCGAATCGTATTTCTCTGTCAATACCAGGTAAACTTCTGTCCTGTCCTTCAGATAATTTACGGCTTCGGCCCATTTTTCCCTGCTCCACGGCGTAAGACTGCCGGTCAAAAAGACTTTTTTGTAAGGCAGCGCTCCTACCGAAGTATAATCACTGCCCAGATCGCAGACAATATTCTCATATCCACGCCCTCTCCAGCCCCTGACATCAGGGCTTTCTATTCTCTTTCCGACCAGTATTCCCTTGTAGAGATAACTAAACCCCGTTGACCTGGAGGGTTTATTTTGACTTTCTTCCATCTTCTCCAGATTTCTCAAGGGATTGCAGTCCAGCAGCACAGTTTTCCTCTTACGCCCACCGGCTATGGCCAGTTCAAGTGCAAAGGCTGTCGCATGCTCTCCGGATGGAATTCCCACCACTGCCATAAGATTGTCGCCTGACGGAATGACACGGTGTGATTTAATTTTCTCCAGTTCCTTCGCTACTTCCTCCGCGCTTTTATAGCTCTTTCCCTTTCTTAAACACCTGCTGATAATACGGTCATATCCCTTAGGTATCTCTCCGGCATACATCCGCATAAATTCAAAGGTTTTCCCCATGCTATAGATGTCGGTCTCGTCGGACAAAGAGCCGTTCATCATAAGCTCGGGGGCTGCAAAATGAGGCGTGCCGGATCTAACTGTAAGCTCCCGTCCCCGGCAGATGGCGCTACCGAAGTCGACCAGCTTCATACTGTTGTCAGATATAACTATATTTCCCGGCTTAATGTCAAGATGCAGTACCTGCACCTCAGGTGAGTGTAAGAAGGCGATAATTCTGCACAATTCCAAAGAAAATTTAAGAAGTTCAGCAGGGCTTATACTCTTAACCCTCCTGAAATAAACTCCCAGGTCCTCTCCCTCCACGTACTCTTCCACCAACACGATTTTATCCTCCGTCTCGTATGAATCGTACACCCTGGGAAAAAAGGACGCCTTGAGCTTCTGCATAATCTCGATTTCCGAGCGCAAGGACACGCCCCCTTCATGAAAACGGTTCATCTCCTTTATTATGCGCCTGCATTTCAGTTCCTTGTGCCAGACGAGAGATACTCTTCCTGCCTCATTTTCCTGAAGCACCTTTAAAACCTCATATCTCTCCGAAGAATCCATTTGCTGCTCCTTTCCGCTGCTTTGCTTTTGTAAACTTCCTGAAAGCGTCTATACCAAAAACACTTTCTGATAAAATTATACCTGCAGCCTCCCCACTAATCTATTGACGATACGCACGAAAATGAGCCTCTTTTTTCAGCACATTGCACTATAAAATTTCCTCAAAAATCGCCCTCAAACCCTTGTATTTACTGCATTTCATCGTTTTTAGCCCTTTGCAGAATTTTATAATTACACTATTTTTTTAGAAAAAATCCACAAACTTTTAAGAGCCCAAATTACTTCTTCCTCCATTGACAAACATAGGCTAAATGGGTATACTTCACAGTACTAAGGGGTATATACATGAAGATTGAGAAGCTTAGCGACACACAAATCAGATGCACATTGAATAAGCAGGATCTCTCCGATAGAGAACTGCAATTATCAGAGCTTGCCTACGGTTCAGAGAAGGCTAAAGCTCTGTTTTCTGAACTTATGTTGCAGGCCAATTTCGAGTACGGCTTCGATGCCAATAATACTCCTCTTATGATTGAGGCTATCCCTATCAATCAGGACACTTTGGTTCTTCTCGTTACCAAGGTAGATTCTCCAGAAGAGCTGGACACCAGATTTTCTCAGATGTCTGCTCCTCCGGCCGATTTCAATACTGACAGCAGTTCTTCTGTTACCAAGTCTATGGCAGATGAGATTTTGGCAGCCTTCGGGCAGCTTTCCAATCTCCTGTCCCAGACCGCTATTGACAGTGAAAAGAAGAATCTCCCCCATAGTGGTGAGAAGGCTCCGAGCCCTGCTAAAATTTCCCGTTGCTTTGCTTTCGGTGATTTATCTCAGGTAATACGTCTTGCAAAGGTCCTTGCCCCCTTCTATCAGGGTCGCAACACCTTATACAAAGACGAGCGTGCCGGTCAGTACATCCTCCTTCTTCGTATGACCAAGCACACTCCCAAGGATTTCAACAAGGTGTGCAATGTAGCTGCAGAGTACGGTGTGCCTCTTAATGTTCGATATGCTACCGAGTCACTTTTCGAGGAGCAGTTCAAAAAAATAATAGCCAGCAACGCTATTAAGAAATTATCTGAATTATAAAAATACAAGTATAGCCTTCGGAAAGTTCAATTTCCGAAGGCTTTTTTGTGCTACGCTCGC
>JAZUHR010000092.1:0-4698 GCA_045641825.1 Lachnospiraceae bacterium | reverse complement strand
ATGCATGGACGTGTGGCGTGGCAAGCCCTCCAGGGCCTTGGCCATATCTATAAGGTATCTGACTGATGAATCATTGTCATACATTTCTTTAAGTTCTCTCACCGATTCCAGTGCCAGAGATATAGTCATATTCAGTTCCTGAGGAATCAACTTGGCTACCACATCCACCTGATTATAGGGCATATCAAGTGCGCGACCTACGTCACGGATGGCATTTTTCGCAGCCATGGTACCAAAGGTAACAATCTGGCACACACGGTCACGACCATACTTTTCTACTACGTAATCAATTACTTCCTGTCTTCTGGAGTAACAGAAATCCACGTCGAAATCCGGCATGGACACACGTTCCGGATTCAAAAATCTCTCGAAGAGCAGATTATACCTGATAGGATCAATATCCGTAATCTCCAGGCAATATGCTGCGATGGAGCCGGCACCTGACCCTCGTCCGGGACCTACAGGGATGTCATGATCCTTGGCATATTTAATAAAATCCCACACAATAAGGAAATAGTCTACAAATCCCATTGTATGAATAATGTTTAATTCATAATCCAGTCGTTCCCGAAGAGCAGGAGTCTCCTGTCCATATCTTCGAATAAGCCCCTCATCGCAAAGGTGCTGCAGATAAGTCCAGGCATCATACCCTTCAGGCACATCAAATTTCGGCAGCTTATACTTACCGAATTCAAATTCAACATTGCATCTTTCTGCAATTTTATGCGTATTTTCCAAGGCTTCCGGGCAGTATGGGAAAAGGGCAGCCATTTCTTCCTCAGATTTCAGATAGAACTGTCCACCGTTATATCTCATTCGGTCAGTATCCTGAACCTTTTTCTGAGTCTGGATACAAAGAAGAATGTCATGCGCTTCCGCGTCCTCTGCCTTTATATAATGGGAGTCGTTGGTGCAGATAAGGTCAATTCCCGTCTCTTCATGCATTCTGAGAAGAGAAGCGTTTACCTGCTTCTGTTCCGGTATGCCGTGATCCTGAAGCTCCAGGAAAAAATTACCCTTCCCAAAAATATCCTGTAGTCTTAACGCCGCAGCCTTTCCTTCCTCGTAAAGGCCTCTTTTGAGAAAAGTAGCTACTTCCCCGGCCAGACATGCCGAGCTGCAGATAATCCCCTCATGGTACTCTGCGAGCACCTCTAAGTCCACTCTGGGCTTATAATAATAGCCTTCGGTAAAACCCTTGGACACTATTTTGCAAAGGTTATGGTAGCCCAAATCATTTTCAGCCAAAAGAATCAGGTGGTAATACCTGTCGTCTGATACCGAGCCGCTTTTTTCAAAGCGGGAATTAGGTGCCACATAGACCTCGCAGCCTATTATAGGCTTAATTCCAGCATCTTTGCATGCAGACCAAAAGGCCACCGAGCCATACATGACTCCGTGGTCTGTTATTGCCAGGGAATCAAACCCCAGCTCTTTTGCCCGATGGACCAGTTCCTTTATCTTGGCTGATCCATCAAGCAAACTGTATTCGGTATGAACATGAAGATGTGTAAAAGACATATACTAAATTCCGTTCATTTTCCTTGAAAAAATCTTCTAGTACAGCATCAAAAAGTATTACTCAACAGTAACGCTCTTAGCCAGGTTACGAGGCTTATCTACATCCAGACCTCTTGCAACAGACAGATAGTAGCCCATAAGCTGAAGCGGTACTACAGCAAGGCTTGCAGCAAAAAGCGGATCTGTCTTTGGAATATATACTGTGAAATCGCCTGTATCCTCAATGTTGTAGTGGCCAAATGTAGTCAGCCCCATAATGTATGCGCCACGGCTCTTAACCTCTACCAGGTTGGAAATCATCTTTTCATAGAGGTCATCCTGTGTAAGGCAGCCAATAACAAGAGTTCCGTCCTCAATAAGAGAAATTGTACCATGCTTAAGCTCACCTGCTGCATAGGCTTCTGAATGGATGTAGCTGATTTCCTTCATCTTAAGGGAGCCCTCCAGACAGATAGCATAGTCAATACCACGACCTATGAAAAATACGTCATTGCAAGCAGCGAACTTGGCTGCAAACCACTGAATACGCTCTTTATCTGTAAGCTCATCTTCTATCTTCTTAGGCAAAGTCTGAAGCTCCGCAATAAGTTCCTCGTATCTGCTCTCGTCGATAGTGCCACGTACCTTCGCCATCTGTACAGCCAGACAATAACCCGCCATAAGCTGAGCAGAATAAGCCTTTGTGGTCGCAACTGCGATTTCAGGACCTGCCAGAGTATAGAATACATGGTCTGCCTCTCTGGCAATTGAAGAACCTACTACATTTACAATACCAAGGGTCTTGGCGCCACGCTGCTTTGCCTCACGAAGCGCTGCCAGTGAGTCTGCTGTCTCACCTGACTGAGATACAATGATAACCAGACTGTTTTCAGGAACTAAAGGATTACGATATCTGAACTCAGATGCAAGTTCCACACGTACAGGAATTCTTGCAAGAGACTCAATAACATACTGGGAAGCAACGCCTACATGGTATGCAGAACCGCAGGCAACGATGAAAATCTGCTGAATTTTCTTAATCTCTTCATCGGAAAGACCAACATTCTGAAGGTCAATTTTTCCATCTTTAAGAACAGAGTTAAGTGTATCTGCCAGAGCTCTTGGCTGCTCGTAGATTTCCTTCATCATGAAATGCTCAAAGCCGCCCTTTTCAGCTGCTTCAGCATCCCACTTAATCTCCTTGCACTCCTGCTCGATCTCATCGCCGTCAAGGTTATAGAAGGAAACCCCGTCCTTGCTCATACGAGCCATCTCAAGGTTGCCGATATAATATACATTTCTGGTGTACTTAAGGATAGCAGGAACGTCAGAAGCCAGTATGGTACCACCTTCTGCCAGACCGATAATCATAGGGCTGTCCTTACGTGCCGCAAAGATTTCTCCCGGGAATTCCTTGAACATAACAGCCAGGGCATATGAACCTCTTACACGAACCATAGTCTTTGCAAGCGCATCAAGAGGTCCCATTTTATACTTTTTGTAATAATAATCAATGAGCTTTGTAACTACTTCTGTATCAGTCTGAGAATAAAAAGTATAACCATGACGAATAAGCTTTTCCTTAAGTTCCTGGAAATTCTCAATGATACCGTTATGAACTGCTGTAACATTGCCGTCATCGGACACATGAGGATGAGCATTTGTCTCGGAAGGCTCACCATGGGTAGCCCATCTGGTATGGCCTATACCACAAGCTCCTGGCACTGCAGTACCGTTCTCAGTCTTGTCCATAAGGCCCTTAAGACGTCCCTTGCACTTAATAATTGCAGTATCACATACTCCGTCACGCACTGCTATACCCGCTGAATCATAGCCTCTGTATTCCAGCTTGGATAAGCCTTCGAGAAGTATGGGAGCAGCCTGATAGCTACCAGTATAACCAACTATTCCGCACATTTACATTTCCTCGCTTTCAAATAATTTGTCTATTAAAATTCGTCTTCTGAGTTCCAGTGCCAAAGCATAAATCATTACAAGCATGCAGAAAGGTCCGCATGACTTAATAAGAGCAACAATAAAGCCGGTAGAAAGCACTTTTGGACGCTGCACCACTACTGATGAAACTACCACTGCATCGTCTCCGATTACGGTTTCATTGTAATTCTTAATCATATTCTTCATGGAATTCTCAAGTTCATCGCTCTTTGCAAAAAGGTCGACAATCTTTTGCTCCAAGGAAGCACAGTAGTTGTCATACTCAGATGCATATACAGACTGCTTTAAATTCTCTACCAATTCTTCATAGTAGTTGATTCTTGAAGAAATCGTAGATATTTCCTCTGAATATCCTGTCTGTAACTTCATAAGATCTTCATAGGTCTTATTGGAATTACCCTGCTGAAGTTCTACTCCCACTGCAGATGAAACGAATGCCGACTGGTCACGCTCAAAACCGTCAATAACAGAGGAAATACTGTCAAAATTTGCCTGAGCCTCGTCCAGTTGCAGGGATAAATCTCTGATACTGTAATAATATGCCTGAAGCATAGACTTATAGTCTTTTGAAAGACCGTTAACAGTACAATCCGCCTGTGCTCTGTAAAGGTCTGTGGTACGAAGTTTTTCCGCTACGACTGCCACGTCGGCAAATGACTGCTTGTTATATCTGTAGGTAGAGTCCAGTGCTGCCAGAGACTTGGCATTTTTCTCTACCAGAGAAATACGGTAGGAAAGAACAGCCAAAATCTGGTCGAAGTCGTATTTGCTGGTATCCAAAACATCGTCAACAATTACTGTCTTATAGCCCAGTGTATATTCTGTATAGAAGTCATTGTAGTAGCCTTTAAGAATTTCCAGAAGAAGATTTGATAAAGTCTTACGATTAATCTTTTTCGCAAAGCTGTCTTTCAATGTAATGGTATAAGAAGATGGATGGAACTGGGTAACATCCATCTTTTCAGCACTGTTTACTGATAATTTGTCCTTATTCTTTGTGATATTTGCAATAATATCCTTGGGGTACTGACCGGAAATTACGATATTGTTCTTAACCTCTTCTACCGAAACGTCAAGACCAAGCTTGGTAATAGCAGAAGCTATGATCGTGGTATTGTCAACACGAAGCAGATCATAGCCTTCACCGTTAGGTGCCTTTCCTTCGGATGCCCCCTTCCAGTTAAGCTCAATACGACCGTAAGCATAGGTCTCAAATCTTTCTGTACCGAAATACTTAACAGA
>JAZUHR010000091.1:0-7406 GCA_045641825.1 Lachnospiraceae bacterium | reverse complement strand
TACCCAGACCCTCACAGATCTCCTTACCATCAGCATGCTTAAGGGCAGACTCAACAATCTCACCATCGGCTGCTGCGGAGACCTGAAATTCGGTCGTACCGTTCACTCTCTCATTAACGCCATGAGCCGTTACACCGGAATCAAATTTGTCCTGATTTCCCCTGATGAGCTTCGCATCCCCAATTACCTTCGCACAGAGACTCTGGATGCCCAGAATATCCCTTATGTAGAGACCAAGAATCTGGAGGAAGTACTTCCGGAGCTTGACATCCTCTACATGACCCGCGTTCAGCGTGAGCGCTTTTTCAACGAAGAGGATTATTTAAGACTCAAGGACTCCTTTATTCTTGATACAGACAAAATGAAGCTGGCCAATCCCGAAATGCTGGTAATGCATCCACTTCCACGTGTAAATGAAATTTCCACCGAGGTTGATGCAGATCCTCGTGCAGTTTACTTTAAGCAGGCCAACTTCGGCGTATATATCAGAATGGCACTCATCTTAACTCTTCTTGCAGAAGCTGAAAAGGAGGACAAAAATGCTTAATATATCCGGACTTTCAGAAGGCTACGTTATTGATCACATCCACGCAGGCGGCGCCATGGAAATTTATACCTATTTAGGCCTCGACAAGCTGGAGAATGAGGTAGCCCTTATAATCAACGTAAACAGCCGTAAAATGGGCAAGAAAGATATTATAAAAATCGAAGGCTCCTACGATATCGACTTCGATATGCTGGGCATTCTGGATCCCAATATCACCATCGACGTTATCCGTGACGGAAAAATCGTCGAAAAGAGAAAGCTTCAGCTGGCCGAATACGTAACAGGTATTATCCGTTGTAAAAATCCTCGTTGTATCACAACTATTGAGCAGGGTCTCACCCACCGCTTCAAGCTCACCAATCCCGACAAGGGCGTGTACAGATGCGTGTACTGTGAGCAAAGCTTCAAGCAGAAATAAATAACACATAAAAAAGCATAGCAGATGGCAAATGTCATCTGCTATGAAGTGTCGACCTTGTAGACATACAAAAAGGGCTCAAAGCCCTTTTTTATTTCAGGAAATTTTTAAGCATAGTGCGTCCTTCAGGAGTCATGATAGACTCAGGATGGAACTGAACACCGTATATAGGGTAATCCTTATGCTGTACTGCCATTACCTCATTGTCTTTGGTAATTGCAGTGATCAAAAGTTCATCAGGCATGGTAGCCTGATCGGCCGCCAGAGAATGATAGCGGGCCACCTGTACTTTTTCACCTAAGCCTTTGAAAAGAAGGCTTTCATTCACTATTTGTATCTCCGACTGTTTGCCGTGCATAAGCTGCCTGGCATAAGTAACGGTAGCGCCGAAGGCTGCGCATATAGCCTGATGGCCCAGGCACACCCCCAGCGTAGGTATTTCTTTACCCAGGGTGCGGGCTGCTTCCACTATCACTCCCGCATCTTCAGGCCTGCCGGGGCCCGGCGACAGAATGATATGCGAAGGCTTAAGCGCCCTGATTTCCTCTATGGTCAGTTCGTCATTTCTTATAACCTTTATATCAGGATTTATCTCTCCCACCAGCTGAAAAAGATTGTAGGAAAAACTGTCGTAATTATCTATAAGTAAAATCATTTCATACCCTCTCGTCCAAATTTATTCTTCTTCAGATGCCTCTTTAAGCGCATTGACCACGGCTTTAGCCTTGTTGATGCACTCCTCGTATTCCTTTTCCGGAACGGAATCGGCTACAATTCCCGCACCGCTTCGTACGAACACTTTGCCGTTTTTCTTATAGGCTATTCTGATGGCAATACAGGTGTCCATATTACCGGTAAAATCAATATATCCTATAGCTCCGCCATAGATACCGCGCTTATTGTTTTCCAATTCACCGATCAGCTGACACGCCCTGATTTTCGGTGCTCCTGACAAGGTTCCTGCCGGAAGTACTGCAGCAATAGCAGATAAAGCATCTGAGTCCTCCCTGATCTCACCGCGCACAGTAGAGCCTATATGCATTACATGAGAATATCGTTCAATTGAGTGAAGTTTCTCCACCTTCACACTACCGAATTTGCTGATACGGCCCAGATCGTTACGTCCCAGATCCACCAGCATATTATGCTCAGCCAGCTCCTTTTCATCGGCCAGAAGCTCCTGCTCCAGTGCCAGATCCTCCTCCGGAGTCGCCCCTCTCTTTCTGGTACCCGCCAGAGGGAAGGTATGAAGTACGCCATTTTCCAGTTTTACCAGTGTCTCAGGCGATGCACCGGCCACCTCCACGTCCGTTCCTGAGAAATAGAACATATACGGAGACGGATTGATGGTACGTAACACCCTGTATGTGTCAAAAAGACTTCCGCTGAAATCCGCCTGCAGACGATTGGAAAGCACTATCTGGAAAATATCTCCCTCATGAATATGGTGCTTGGCTTTTTCCACCATCTGACAGTATCTATCCTTGTCAAAAAGCGGCGTAACCTCTGATAAAAGCCGCCCCCGCTCTTCCACCTTTTTCTCACCAAAGCGAAGTAAATCCGCCATCTGCTTAAGCTCGGTAACTGCGCGATTGTAGCCCTCTTCCGGCTCATCCAGGGACATATTGCAAATAAGAATAATCTTCTGTCGGAAATTATCAAAGGCTATAACCTTGTCGAAAAGCATCAGGTCCAGGTCCTTGAAATTCTCGCTGTCTTCGACCTTGCACTTTGTTGTCGGCTCGGAATAATTCAGGTAGTCATATGAAAAATACCCCACCAGGCCTCCTGTAAACGAAGGCAGATATGAAAAGCGAGGACTCTTGTGCTCATCCAGAATTTGACGAAGGTACAGGTCCGGATTTTCCACCTTCATGCTGATATTGCCGATTCTCATCTCTCCATTCACACATGTTACCGAAAGCTTAGGCTCATATCCCAAAAAGGTGTATCTTCCCCATTTTTCATTTTCACCTGCTGATTCCAGCATATAGCAATGCTTGGAAACATTTTTAAGCTTGCGTACAGCCTCTATGGGAGTACAAAAATCAGAAAGCATTTCGCAGCTCACCGGCAGCACCTTATACAGCCCTTCTGCTGCTATTCTTCTCACTTCAGTTAATTCAGGTAAAAATTTCATGTTAGCCTCCAAAATTGCTGTCAAAAGTCACTTTTTACAAAAAAAGTCCCTGACAGACCCAATGTCTGTCAAGGACGAATAAACATAATCCGTGGTGCCACCTTGATTTGCGAATAATCGCACACTCTGCGAGGTACTATCATACCTCCGGCATATAACGACAGCCTTCATCGTCACGCTTTAATCCCGCCTCCGGCGGTTTCCTCGTGCCCTCAGCGGTCCATCAAACGTCTGCTTTCTGCCCGGTTCTCAGCCTCCCGGGTTCTCTGTAAGGGCATCTACGTCATCCTTCCGCCTCAACGGTTTAGTATATTAAATCGCTAAAATAATAACATCATTTCGACTGAAAGTCAATAACCTTCTCAGTTTCAGCAATTACAGGTTCATTCTTTAACAATTTAATAGAAATACTACATCTTATAGGATTTTACCCTAATCGTTCATAGACTCAACTACTACAGAATCTACCTTTTCACGCTCTGCATCTCTGGACTTCTTGTCTCCGGACTTAAAATCCTTAACCTTGTCAATAACATCAGGAATAAGATCCAGCACCTTGGTTACTGTATCCTGGTTCTTTACATTTACAAGTTTTGCATGGCCATCCTTCATCACAACAACAGCACTGGGAGTAATCTTACCACCCATACCACCGCCGCTGGTACCACTCTTAGCAGATTCCTTGGACCATGCGCCGGCTGCTACACCAAAAGAAACATCTACAAGAGGCAGAATAATAGTGCCATCCTCAAATCTAACTGCGTCACCTACCACTGTTTTAGTAGTAAGGAAGCCATCCATCCCCTTAAAAAGAGCCTCTACTGTAGTATCAAATTTGTTCTCTGCCATGTTTTTTCTCCTTTACTCCACTTTTTTATTTAAGTTTTTGTTTTCTTGTGCTTCCGATAGTTTTCTTAAGTACCTGTATGCCCTTCTGAGTTCCCTGTTAAAAGGCACCTGAAGCACATAAATCAGAATTTCAATTATAGAAAAATGCCCCTTTATCTTTACATCAGCCTTGATACAGCTTTCCGTAAAATTGGGATAAAGATTGACCACCGGTCCTGTCAATGCATATAGAGCACTGATATACCCCAGTACCTTACCGGTCGTAGCCGGATCCGACATACCGAATTCCACATATCCCAGGCACTTCCTAGGCAAAATCTTTTTGAGAATTCTGCCGGTACGCCTCAAAGCCTTTTGAAGATTTGGCTTTTCCTTCTCATACACCCTTAAGACTTTTTCTCTGTTTTCATAGAGTCTCTTAAGCCTGTTTGGCAAAGAATTCGGATTTGCCTCCTTCTTCTTTTTTTGCTTCTTATCTTTTTCTTTCGGCTTTTTTTCTTTCTTATTTTTCTTCGGTTTTTTCTCTTTTTTTTGCTTCTCTCGCTTCTCTTGCGTCTCTCGCTTTTCGTGGTCTCCGGTACTTATATTCTCCCTACTCGCCTCAGGCTCTTTTTCACCTGTGCTTTCCTTGACCTCGGAGACCTTCGCTCCACTTTCTATCTCTTCTTCCGGAAAATCCTCCGGGATTTCATCGTCCCAAAGCTCCTCCCTGGGGGCCTTTTTCGCTCTTTCCTTTGTCTTTTTCTTCCCGGAAACCTTGGACTTTTTATCCTTCTTTTCCCCAAAAAGCTTTACAAAAGCGATTCTACCCACCAGTTTAAACTGCTTTTCCCGGAAAACCGCGCCCACGCTTACCAGATATAAGAGCCAGTGAACCTTCGCCTCGGCCCTTAATTTTTCCAAATCGGTACCATCTGCATAGATTGTAGCCTGATACCTGATAGGCACGAACAAGACTAGCGCCAGCAGGAGAAAAATAAAAGCCAAAATCGAAAGAAGAACAATGCCAATTATCTTAAGAACCAGCATTTACAGCTCCTTCTTTTCATGTGAATCTCGCTTCAAGTAACTGAAGCAACTGTTTTTCAGCTTCCTCCCTAGAAGAAGCCATGGCAAATATCCTAATCTCCTTCTCCCTGTAGTAGGGAAAAATCAGATTCTTCGCTTCATGTATGTCATAAAGATTAGCTTCATTGGTAGGACTGGCTATCAGAAAAAGTTCCTTCGTGTACTTTCCCTTTTCCAGTTTTTTCATGATTTTCAACTTCTTTTTTTGAAGCTTATCTTCAACTATCAGATTTTCATCCCATTTAATCATAGCACTCTCTGATAAGATTTATTGAAATCTGGCGCTCACCCGGGTCCGTGCAAGCATCCAAAGCATTTCTTACATAGGTCATTACTTCATTGTGTGTGCTCATCATTACAGGCAATTCTCTGAAAAGCTGAGCCATTACCGCTCTGTTCTTAAGTCTGTTGCCCTTCTTAAGCTCATTCTCCAGGTCCTCTGAAAACTTGCTACGTACCTCTTCCAGATATTCGTGGTTAATCGTAACCTCGTCCTCAATCAGATTCGCAAATGCACTCTCTGAGCAAAGCTTTGTGGTCATCAGAAGTCGCTCAAAAGGTGCTGTCAGCATCAGCTCTTCCACGTTTTTTCTATAATGCTCCTTGATTACCAGAAGCACCGACTCCTCATCCTGAATACGATTATTGAGTTTCTCGATTTTACCTTCCGTACCCGCGAAAAGGGCATCAAAGTCATCGCAGCCCTTAAGCAGCTTCTTTATAATTTCCACAGTAGGCTGGACATTTCTCTCTGCCTCCAGTGTGAAGTACTGACGGGTAAGAAGCACTGCCAAAAGTGAATTACACAGGCCCTGCAGATCAGTCAGCTCATCAGCCAGCCCCTCTACCAGATTGGAGCCCAAACGATAATCATCCTTCAAATCATAGTAATGATTGAGTTCCAGTTCCTTATAGTCTGCTCTCTTAAGCTCATCTAAAAGTTCCTTCACATTCTCGTACACATCATACTGCTCCGGAATCTTAATAAGTCCTGTTGCAGAACGAAGCATATAGTCAAAATTATCGATAGCCCGCTTATCACTGGACTCATATAGTGAAAAAGTGGTATCCACCATGTCCAGAATTTTCTGCTTGGTCAGACGTATTGGCAGACAGCTGGTAGCCGTTCTGATACGCTCATTCACCAAAGCATTTTCATCGTCTGAAAAAATCCAGCGAAGAATCTCTCTGGCCATATCGTCATTGGAGGTCTTTTCTATCTCCACATGCTCGAATTTAGGCTCTAAACGATTTAAAATATGCTCATAAATCACAAAGTCGTCTATATAGGCTGTCACCGCTTCCATACGATGCTTTACGGTTTCACGTAGATTAACCACCTTGGCAATGGAATCTTTTATCGCATCAGGATCGAATTCTCCCTCCGCCAAAGTCT
Organism: Lachnospiraceae bacterium; assembly: GCA_045641825.1. GTDB lineage: Bacteria > Bacillota > Clostridia > Lachnospirales > Lachnospiraceae > RGIG3528. The sequence goes on along the minus strand of JAZUHR010000091.1, from coordinate 988 downwards.
TTATCTCCGCCAAAATATCGTCATAAAGAGGCTGATTGTATTTATTCATGCCATCTTCGTCATAATCACTGTTTCGATCCACCAAAATAGACAGATTCATAGCCAGATTCTGATAAGAATACTCACCGTAAAGTGAGGCCATCTCATTTATATAAACCGGAATATTGGCATGTAAATCATCTCCCTTTCGGATTTCTTTCTCTACCTGTTTAATATTTTTGTTCATGTACGCTCTCTTACGCTCCTCTTACGCAACATAAATTTACAGATAGTATTATTCTAACATATTCCCTATTCCTTGTGAAGTAAATTAAAAAAATAGGAATATCATTTTACAGATATTCCTATCAAATTCTATATTCTTTTTACATGCTCATGAGTATAAAGATGCTCTTCGCAGTACTCATAATTGCCGTCGCACTTGGAGCAATATCTGAACTGAAGTTCTGCTCCGTCCAGTTCTGTTTTTCCACAGATTGCACATTTATGGCGGGTGAATACCTGCTTTCCTTCATGCTCAGATTCCTGTCTGGACTGAACATCCGCATATCGCACTTTATTCCTGTAATCTCTCTTCCTCTTGGCTTCCATAGGGCTAATCCTACGATAATCCCTGGTAGAAAAGAAGAAAAGCAGGAAATTAAGAAGCGACATTACTACTACCACAATCTCGTAATACTGTCCTGCCAGCAAGCTGGTAATCACTGAGAAAACCATGACTGCCGCATAGAGGTAGCCCATCCACTTTACCTTAATCGGAATAATGAAGTAAAGAAGAATTCTGTGCTCAGGGAACGTTGTGGCAAAGGCCAGGAAAAGGCTCATGCTGATATAGTAAGTGGTAACGCCTGAAAACCATACTGCCGGTGTGGTAATCACGCGATTTCCCTTGCTCACCTGCAAAAATCTGGTAAAAATCTCATTAGCATCTACCTGCTGTCCGTTCAGCATAAAATATCCGTCCGAAAAAATATCCTTAAACACAATA
>JAZUHR010000090.1:0-12034 GCA_045641825.1 Lachnospiraceae bacterium | reverse complement strand
AAAAAAAGGATTGAACAAGCCCACTGCAAGTATCAGAGGTAATACAAATCTCAATTTGTGAAAACACTTTTTTACAGAAAGGCCAGCCAATTGAAACACAACGACCGGATATAAAAGCATAATAAAAAGACCGTTAATGTCATATTTATAGAAAGAAACGGTGATGAAAATATATGCGATTGTAGTCAGCAGCTTGCTCAAGGGATGAAGTGAGTGAATCGGTGATGACATAGTCGCCAGCTCATCCATCTCCCTAAGCTCACGTGCCGCGGAATCAATTTTGTCCATTTGTGTCTACCGCTGAAAAGCTTTCATCTATTCGTATTACCACTAAATAGGGCACCCCAAAAAGGATGCCCTATCTCTACTCTATTTTATCATTTCTCAGCCTTTTTCTTTTTTCTGAAGAAGCCACCCAGGAAGCAGATGCCTGCAGCCACTGCAGCTACCATTGCCGATCCTACTACACCTGAAACACTGGTCCCGACAGCAGAATCACTGTTGGAAAAAGCATAATCCGGAAGGAAAGATGTCTTGTCCTGAATACCGGCTGCTATGTTGGAAGCGCTGCTTTCTATACCGAAATTCTCCTCGTCCAGTCCCATATTCTCGCTGTAGCCTGCATCACTGTTACCGAAAAGTGCCCACTCCAAGCCATCAGGATTACTGCTGGCAAATAGAGAAAGACCTCCACCTACAACAAGAACAGTCACTGCTAAAGTAATAATAACACCTTTAAGGCTACCTTTTCCTTTAATGCCATCCTTTGCTGTATCAACATCCATAAGAAGCTCAGGACGAGTCTCAAAAACAAATATGAGAACAGCAGAAGAAATTAAACCTTCCACCAATCCGATTGCCAGATGAATAGGCTGCATCAGTGCTACAAAGGCAGCGAACGGAAGCTCAGTAATACCGGACAGGCTGGTCTCAAGAACTACTGAAAATGCTCCCAGCTGAAGAGTCAGCACGCATCCCACAACAGATGCAATAATTATTTTTAATCTTAAAGCAGCCTTCGGATCCATTTTGCCAAAAAGCTTGCTTCTCATAATCGGACGCCAGATAAGGTAATATCCCACAAAGCATCCATAGAAGGCCATATTCCACCAATTGGCTCCAAGAGCCATAAGTCCGCCATCAGCGAAGAATAAGCACTGAATAGTAAGAATAACCATCATTGACAGGAAACCGGCCTGAGGGCCCAGAAGCGCTGACAAAAGCAGTCCTCCGCAGAGATGTCCTGAAGATCCGGTCCCAGGAATGGTGTAGTTAATCATCTGTCCTGCAAAAACCAGAGCGGATGTCACAGCCATGGTAGGCAATTTTTCTACACTTTCATCCTTCTTAAGTTTGAAAATTGACACTCCGGCAGCAGAGCCCGAAGCTACATACATTGTTGCCGCCACCGCCGGTGCCAGCAAAGCATCAGCCATATGCATAATACAACTCCCCTTTATAAATTAAGATATTAAAGAAGTATATATGTCTGTTCAAAGGCACGCAAGCCTCCCGGGGGGTTGTATTTATCATTTTTTCCCAGTTTTTTACGAAATTCATTCCTCCAATGCTTTTTCCGCATCTGCTATGGATATACCCTTTTCCTTCGCTATTTTTCTGAGATCATCATATTCCCACTTATATCTCTTGACACCGTACCCCTCGGTCCACTTTCTTCTGACCGGTCCGTACTCGGTATCCACGCATTCTATCCACCTGTTTAGCTTGTAACGCCCCATTTCCTGCTCTCTTATACCGATGGTAGTGGTATTCTTAAAGATGCAGCGTATAATGTCTTCTTTTTTATCCTCTTCACACATTACGCGAAGTAAAGTGCCGGGGCGATTCTTTTTCATACCGATGGGAATGGTATAGACATCCAATGCTCCTGCTTCAAAAAGAGCCTCCATGGCAAAGCCTGTCTTTTCACCGGTCATATCGTCCATATTGCAGGAAAGCTCGATGATTTTGCCCGTAGTATCGTCTGTCTCTCCCAGCATGGCTCTTACGCAGTTTGCCATTTCAAAGTCCTTTTTACCCATGCCGTAGCCCACTGCTTCCACTTTCATTACCGGCATATCGCCGAAGTGCTTAACAAAGTGCTTAAGAAGGGCTGCACCGGTAGGTGTGCAAAGTTCTCCCTGAATTCTACCTCCATATACCGGCACTTCCTTTAAGATAAGGGCTGTAGCAGGTGCAGGTACTGGTAAAATGCCGTGAGCGCAGTGCACATGTCCGCTTCCTACATGAATAGGCGACGCCACTATCCTGTCGGGATTAATCTCCTTTATCAAAAGACATACTGCCGCAATGTCGGCAATGGCATCCATCTTCCCCACTTCATGAAAATGAATCTCAGTAACAGGCTTACCATGAACTGCGCTTTCAGCCTCAGCTATAAGCTGATATACAGCCATCACATCTTCCTGCACATCCTTCGGCAAATTCATATGCTCACAGACAATGTGTCTGATATCCTCCATACTGCTATGTGAATGAGTATGGCTGTGTCCGTGATGGTGATGCTCATGGTCGTGATGATGCTCGTGGTCGTGACTATGCTCATGGTCGTGGTCGTGATGGTGATGCTCATCCTCATGCTCATGATGGTGGTCATGCGCGTCCAGACTCTCCTCCTCTTCGCCATTAATCTTTACTGACATATGCGTACCACATATTCCGCACTTTTCAACAGCCTCCTTGGTAAAAACCACTCCCGGTATATCCAGGGCCTTTAATTTTTCCATAAAAGCATCCGCATCGGGTAAAAGCTCTATAAGGGCCGCTGTCAGCATATCTCCTGCCGCTCCCATTCCCAGGTCTAAATATAATGTCTTCATCTTCATGTCCTTTCTGTTCCGTCTCTACCAGGCAGCTTATTCTGTATTTTAATTCTGTATTTTAATTCTGTATTTTCTACAAGTGGTTAATCCTGCTGGCCAGAAAGCCCGCTCCGAAGCCATTATCGATATTGACCACGGATACTCCGCTGGCACAGGAATTCAGCATGGAGAGAAGGGCTGCCACACCTCCGAAGGCTGCTCCATAGCCCACACTGGTAGGTACAGCAATCACAGGGCAATCTACCAGCCCGCCCAGGACGCTTGCCAGGGCTCCTTCCATTCCTGCTATAGCTATCAGCACATTCGCGCTCATAATCTCATCCATGTGAGCCATAACTCTGTGCAATCCTGCTACTCCCACATCATATAGCCGCACCACTTCATTTCCGAAGACCTCTGCAGTCAAAGCTGCTTCTTCCGCTACAGGAATATCACTGGTGCCCCCTGTAGCCACCACGATTTTTCCCTTACCCTTTTTCTCAGGCATAGGGCCGATTATTCCCACCCTGGCATCTGCATGGTAATCCAGCTTGTGCTTCTTCCCGATTATCTCCGCAGACTCTTTGCTGAGTCTGGTAATCAGTATGGTCTTCTGATCATTTTCCAGCATCACATCACATATCTTAATCATCTGCTCGGGTGTCTTTCCGGCCCCGTATATGACCTCAGCCACGCCCTGACGCACCTTTCTGTGAAGATCCACCTTGGCGAACCCAACATCCTCAAAAGGGGCCTTTTTAAGCTTTAAAAGGGCATCCTCCACGGACATCCCGCCGTTCTTAACTTCTTCCAAAATATCCTTAATTTCTGAACTCATGCTCTTACCTCCAGGTCGAGAGTAACATTTTTATAGTATTTCTTGAGGTTTTCTACCAGTTCTTTTCTGCATTCCATAAGCTTCTCCAGCTGATTTTCAGGTAGCTGAAGCTTGGCTGTATCTCCTATTTTCCTGATTCTGAAATCACTGAAGCCCATACTCATAAGCAAGCCTTCGGCTTCCTCCGTAATCTTAAGATCCTCGATGTCGATTTCGGTCCCCGTAGGAATCCTTGTGGCCAAACACGCATACGCAGGCTTATCCCAGGTAAAAAGACCTGCTTCCCTGGATAAACGTCTGATTTCATCCTTAGTAAGTCCGCATTCTCTAAGAGGCGACTTTACCGAGAGTTCCTTAAGTGCCTGCATCCCCGGGCGATCGTTTACATCATCGGAAGCATTGGTCCCGTCGAGAAGAACACTATAGCCATCATCAGCTGCTGCCTGTAAAATACCCGAAAAAATCTGCTTCTTGCAGTAATAACACCTCTTCGGCCCGTTTGCCTTTACCTCCTTATCCTTAAGTGCGGACAGTTCAATCACCTTCATGTCGGCGCCCAGGCCTTCAGCCAGCTTCAGTGCATCGTCCAGTTCAAACTGCGGCTGAAACTCGGCTTTCACATAGTAAGCGGTCACCTTTTTTGCATACCTGGATGCCGCGTAAAGAAGATAGGCTGAGTCCACTCCTCCTGAAAATGCAATAGCCACATTGGGGTTATCTATAAAAAAATCCTGTAATAAATTACTCATAAGCCATCCTTTTAGTCCTATTTTCATTAAACAGTTTACAATATAATTGTGAACAATTTAAGAATTATCCTCTACAAAAGTACAGAAGCTTCAGATATCCGAAGCTTCTGCATATCTTTCACCTATCTCTTCTAAAAATTAATCCCCCAGGAGTACTCTCAAATCCACGATTTTGTTGAGATTTCCTCGGATTTTCAGCTGACCGTTCATGAAAAGCTTACGAGCCTGCTGTTTTCCGGTAATCATATCATAGAAATTGTCGTAGCTGGCTGATATTCTCATGTCAGCTCCTGCATAGGTATATGGCTCAATGATAATTTTATCAGGAAGGAACTGAATGTAGAAAACACCCTCGCCTCGTCCCTTTATATGCATCTGAACCGTAAGCTTGTAATCATCTCTGAATTCACTCTTAGGCAGCTTTGCCCTAATCTTCTTGTCATGATCCAGGTAGGCTTCCTTAAGCATGTTGAAGGCCTCGTCGAAGGAAAGCTCCGATCCGTTACCTCCATCTGCAATATCGGTGTACATTCTGTTGTACTGATCTGCACTCTTGTCCCAGGACAGGTCCTTGGTCATACACCTCTTAACGATAGTCGCAAAGGTCTCCTCATCTCCGAAGTAGACCTTAAGAGCGAAAAGAATAGCCTGATAAAGGGCACGTCCATCATAGTTACTGAAGGTAAATCCATCACCGATACCATCAAATTCACGGTAGCCTCTGATGGAGTCCTTAAGGCCGCCTGTGGCATGTACAATAGGCACAGTACCATATCTCATGGCCATCATCTGAGAAAGTCCACAAGGTTCAAATCTGGAAGGCATCAGGTACATATCGGCACCTGCGAAAATCTGCGCAGCCACTTTTTCCGTATAATCCGATGAAAAGCCCAGCTGACCGGGCCATCTTTTCTTGGCCTCATTAAAGAAATCCACGTATTCCTGCTCGCCCTGACCGAATACGATAAGCTGCACTCCCAGATCCATAATTCCCGGAAGTACCTGCTTGATAAGCTCGATGCCCTTCTGCTCATTTAAACGGGCTACCGAAGCCAGCACAGGTGTGGTATGATCCACGCGCAGACCGAAAAGCTCCTGAATATATGCCTTACATTCCTGCTTTCCCTGCATATTTGATACATCAAAATTTGCCACCAGACGGTCGTCATGTCTGGGATCATACAGGTCCATATCGATACCGTTCAGGATACCGTACATCTTATTGCCTACCAGGTCTGCAACTCCCTGGAGCCCCATACCGTACTGTGGCAAGTGAAGTTCACGGGCATAGGTCGGAGATACAGTGGATACGGCATCCGCCATCAGCATAGCGCCCTTCATAAGATTTATATCGTGTCTGCCATCATACTCGAAGCCCAGACCACCCTCATACCAGCCTCCCGGAAGACCAAAGGTTTTCTCCAGTTCTTCAGCGCCAAACTGACCCTGATATGCGATATTATGAATGGTATAAACGGTCTTGATGCCCTGCACGTAGGTCTTCCAGCTCTGGTCATTACGCAGGTAAACGATAACCAGAGCAGTCTCCCAGTCATTGCAGTGGATGATATCCGGCATGAAATCCAGATTATTCAAAAGCTCAATAACACATCTTGAGAAAAATGCGAAACGGAAGGCATCGTCATCATATCCATAGAGTCTGTCACGGTAAAAAAGATCTTCGTTGTCAACAAACCAGGTCACCACACCGTTAAAAACGCCCTTATAAAGACCACAGTAATTGATATGGTCCCCAACAGCCACATTTTTACTGGCGACGAATTCTATCTGATCCAGATATTTATCTTTTACACACTTGTACAAAGGTGTAATAACTGCTATCTCGTTTCCGCTCTTCTGAAGAGCCGGTGGCAAAGAATAAGCCACATCCGCCAAACCGCCGGATTTTGAAAAGGGTGCACATTCACTGGTCGCAAAAAGAATTTTCATATTAATTTACCCCGGATTCTTCTCCTAAATTAGGTTTCCCAAAAACCTATGCCTATTTTATAGCATTCTTTAAGTTTTATCTATGAAATTAATGCTTTTTCATAAAAAAATAATAATTAAAAAGCCTCGCTGTCACCTAAGGCAGCGAGGCATAAGAAAATTCCCGTAATTTTATAAATTTTTCGTGAGTTCCTCTCTGATAGCCTGAATGAACTCAAGGCTGTTAAGGACTGTAACATCGGAAAGAGTGGTAATCAGAGCCAGATCCTTGGTCATCTTACCTGCTTCAATCGTATCGATGGTAGCCTTCTCCAGCTTATCGGCAAATGCCATAAGCTCAGGCAGCTGATCCAGCTCGCCTCTCTTTCTGAGAGCGCCTGTCCATGCGAAAATAGTAGCTACGGAGTTGGTGGAGGTCTCTTCCCCCTTTAAGTACTTGTAGTAGTGTCTCTGAACAGTACCGTGAGCAGCCTCGTACTCATAATTGCCGTCCGGAGATACCAGAACGGAGGTCATCATGGCCAGTGAGCCAAATGCTGATGAAACCATGTCAGACATTACATCTCCGTCATAGTTCTTACATGCCCAGATAAAGCCACCTTCAGACTTCATTACACGTGCAACTGCGTCATCGATAAGTGTATAGAAATACTCGATACCTGCGGCATCAAACTTTTCCTTGTATTCCTTATCGAAAATCTCCTGCATGATATCCTTGAATGTATGATCATACTTCTTGGAAATTGTATCCTTGGTAGCGAACCAGAGATCCTGCTTGGTGTCCAAAGCATAGTTGAAGCAAGCCTTGGCAAAGCTTGTAATAGACTTGTCTGTATTATGCATACCCTGAAGTACGCCGGGACCTGCAAAATTATGAATTGTTTCTGTAATTACAGTACCGTCTGCACCTTTAAATACCAGTTCGGCAGTGCCAGGACCCGGAACATCTATTTCAACATTCTTATATACATCACCGTAAGCATGTCTGGCCAGAGTGATAGGCTTCTTCCAATTTCTTACACATGGCTCGATGCCTTTTACTATAATAGGAGCGCGGAAAACCGTACCGTCCAGCATGGCTCTGATAGTGCCGTTAGGGCTCTTCCACATTTCCTTAAGATTGTATTCTGTCATTCTGGCAGCATTAGGAGTAATGGTCGCGCACTTAACGGCAACCCCATACTTCTTTGTGGCATTTGCAGAATCAACTGTTACCTGATCATTGGTCTCATTTCTGTATTCCAGTCCCAGGTCATAATACTCGGTCTTCAAGTCAATAAACGGAAGAAGCAACTCATCTTTGATATACTTCCAAAGAATGCGGGTCATCTCGTCGCCGTCCATCTCAACTAATGGTGTCGTCATTGTTATTTTGCTCATAAAATGCCTCCCTGCCGGTTTTCTTAATAAAATAATTTATCATCCCTAATTTGTCAATAAATCTGTCAAAATTTTAACAGGTCTTTTCTTTTTTACCACCGGTAATCATCTTAATCACAAAGAGTGTTGCAATCATAAGAGCAGCCGATGCACCGAGAGAAATAAATATATTCTTGGAAATACCTGCTATGATATAGCCTACGAAGGAAACTGCAGCCACTGTTATTGCGTAAGGTAACTGAGTGGAAACGTGATTTACATGCTCACACTGGGCTCCGGCCGAAGACATAATGGTAGTGTCGGAAATCGGTGAACAGTGGTCGCCGCATACCGCTCCGCCCAGGCAGGCTGACATACAGATAACGCCCATCTCACTGCCAACAGGGAAAATCGTAAGCACGATAGGAATGAGAATACCGAAAGTGCCCCAGGAAGTACCTGTCGCAAAAGCGATAACGCAGGCCAATATAAAAATAATTGCAGGCAGGAACATATTAAGTCCCTCAATGTTGCTTAAGGAAGCCTCTACAAAGCCTGTGGAATCCAGGATGGCTGTAACATTCTTAAGCGCTGTTGCCATTGTTAAAATAACAATAGCCGGTACCATGGCTACAAAGCCCTTTGTAATGCACTCCATAGTCTCTTTGCCGTTCAGTACTCTTCTGGCGATAAGGTAAACAATGGTGAAAACCATAGCCACCATGCCGCCCCAAGGAAGGCCTACAGTAGCGTCAGTATCAGAAAAAGCAGTGATAAAGTCTGAGCCGTCTAAAATACCGCCTACATATACAAGTGAAAAAACACAAATACCTACCAGAATGACAATAGGGAGAATAAGGTCAATAACTTTGCCTTTGGAAGAAACGGTTTCTTCATCGTCCTTGCTGGTTTTATACTCGTACTGACCGCTCTCGGCCAATTCCTCAAATTTTTTCATAGGGCCGTAATCCATCTTCATAAGGATAATGCCGAAAATGAAGACGAAGGTCAGAAGTGAATAGAAGTTGTAAGGAATAGCCTTGATAAACATGGAAATACCCTGTCCGTCAGGTACATAGCCGGCTACAGCTGCTGCCCAGGAGGAAATAGGTGCAATCATGCAGATAGGTGCTGCAGTAGCATCTATAAGGTATGCCAACTTTTCTCTGGACATCTTGGAACTATCTGTAACAGGACGCATTACAGCGCCCACTGTCAGGGAATTGAAGTAGTCATCGATAAAAATAAGTACACCGAAAAGGAAAGTACAGATACCTGCTCCCACCTTGGTTTTAATATGTTTCTTGGCCCATGCGCCGAAAGCAGCGGAGCCACCGGCTTTATTTACAAGAGCCACAATAACGCCAAGCTGAACCAGGAAAACAAAAATACCTGCCTGTCCCGCAACCGCAGAAATAAAGCCGTCATTTAAAAGAACGTCCACGGTCTTGATGGGATTAAAGGTTGTGGCCAGCAGACTTCCCAAAAGAATACCGATAAAAAGAGAAGAATATGCCTCTTTTGTTATAAGTGCCAAGCCTATAGCCACTACAGGCGGAAAAAATGCCCAAAGTGTACCTACCGGCTGTGTGATAGGTGCCGTGATAGCGCAGGCTACCGCGAAGCCCACAACTACCAGGGCAATGATGATGTTGGTAATAAGTTTTCTCTTCATGTCTTCTTTTCTCCTCGTATGCCTCAAAATTTAGTCTCGTCAATTTCCAAAATAATCGGTGTGTGATCCTGCCTTGCCCCTGAATCAATCATCTCAGACTTTAGAACGACATTTTTGATTCTATCACTAACCAGGAAGTAGTCAATTCTCCATCCTGTATTATTGATCTTACTTGTCTTTATTCTCTGTCCCCACCAAGAATAAATATCCTTCACGTCTCCGTGTATCTGACGAAAAGTATCCGTATAGCCCGCAGCCAAAAGCTGAGTAAAGCCTTCTCTTTCCTCATCTGTAAAGCCTGCTGACATGTGATTGTTCTTGGGATTTGCCAGATCGATTTCCTTATGAGCCACATTGAAATCTCCGCAGGCTATCACCGGCTTTTTCACATCCAGCTCCTTCAAATACTTCGTGTAGCATCTATCCCATTCCTGACGCTCTGTGAGCCTCTTAAGGCCATCTCCTGCATTAGGTGTATAGACGTTTACAAAGTAGAATTTTTCAAATTCCAGCACCAGTAATCTGCCCTCGTCATCCATAGTGTCCGGCGCACCGATTTTAGGTGCGGTACACTCAGCCATAAGCTCCTTTTTTACCAGAAACATGGTCCCTGCGTAGCCCTTTTTCGCAGGCGGTACAGAGCTTACCCAATGGACACTACGGTCCGGAAAGTACTTTTCTATCTCAAGAAGGAGCTTTTCCGAAGGTCCCTCCACCGGCAATTTGGTCTCTTGAATAGCCAGAACATCCGCATCCTCATTTTTCAAGGTGTCCAGTACCGCTCTGGATAAAAGGGCTCTGTCCGAAGTCGATGTCAAAGCCGCATTAAGCGAATCTATATTCCATGAAATCAGTTTCATATTCTCTCTCCTTTCCCCGCTCCTTTTTTTGAACGAAGTGAAAAAACAATAAAAAAATATTAGCATAATACCAATAAAAAAGATAGCCAAAATATTCGGCTATCTTAAAATCTGCAATTAAGAGCCGGCATAAATCCATAGGATTCATGTCAGTGTTCTTTGCTCATGCTACTCAATCCAAGCATTTTGTAATCTGCAGTAATATTCTCCGTCTTCCTCGTAGAGTTCAAAGGTCCCTACAACAGTGACGATATCATCTACTTCAGGATATCCCTGCGGATAAGGCGGATTGCCTTCCAGTAAAAATTCCAGTCCCTGAGCACAGCAGGCTGTAGCATCAGCTACGATTACCGCGGGATAAAACACAGTTTCAAACATATCGGTATATACGGCAAAGGCTCCTCTCATCCTCACAACCTTACCTACGAACTGCTCCGGAACATACATCATGTTGTACACCTCAGAATATACCATGGTGCTGCTAAGTTTTGTTAAATCCACATCAACCTTGGTTTCAGTCCCGCTTACAGGATTTTTATCCTCCTTGATTTCGTCGTTTTTCGAGTTGCTCTCCTGCTTTGGAGGCTCATTTTTATCTACCAGCGGAGCATTACCTATCGCTTCCTGCATCTGGTTTTGTATAACCTGATTTACCTTTGAATCAGGGTTTTCACATGCCGCCAGAACAAGCACTATCGCAATCACACCAATAATTCTTTTTACATTACTTTTCATGCTACGCTGCCTCCTTTTACGCTTCCGAGAATTAAACATACAAAAAATACTGCTACATCAACCGCCACAATAGTGGAGCCAACAGGCGTGCCCGCTAAAATAGAAACAAAAATTCCGCTTAATGCACATACAACCGATATAACTGCAGAGCATATGGTTACGCTCTTAAAGCTGTTAAAAAGGCGCATCGCGGACAATGCAGGGAATATAATCAAAGCGGAAATCAAGAGCGATCCCACCAGATTCATCGCAAGAACAATAATAACTGCAATAATCACAGCAATAATCAGATTATATAAATCAACCTTGGTACCGGCTGATCTTGCAAAATTCTCATCAAAGGTAACATCGAAAATCTTATTGTAAAAAAATATGAAAAACAATACCACAACTATAGATAATGCGATGCAGAGCCAAACCTCCTCTTTACGCAGTGTAAGAATGGAGGTGGAGCCAAACAAGGTGGAACACACATCACCCGACAAGTTCGAGGACGTGGAAAAGATGTTCATAAGCAGATAGCCAAAGGCCAGTGCTCCCACCGATATCATCGCTATTGCCGCATCCCCCTTTATCTTCGTGTTTTGTCCCGTCTTAAGCAAAAGCACGGCGCATACAACAGTTATCGGAAGTACTACCAGCGTATCATTGGTAACTCCCAAAACGCCTGAAATGGCCATTGCGCCGAACGCCACATGAGACAAGCCATCGCCTATAAAGGAAAATCTCTTTAATACAAGTGTCACTCCCAAAAGTGATGAGCAAAGAGCAATCAGAATACCTACAATGAGCGCATAGCGGACAAAAGGAAATTGCAGATACAATATTAGTTTTTCCATCATTTTGCTCCTTCCAGTTCCTGCAGTATTAAAAATTTCTTTCTCGCATCACTTTTCAAATAATTCTCCTTGCTTCCAAAGAAGGTCTGACTGTCTACGTGAAGCACGTGGGTAGCGTACTTGACCGCTACACCTATATCGTGGGAAATCATTATAATGGTGACACCTTCGTTATTCAGCTTCGCTATCAATTCATACAAATCCGCC
>JAZUHR010000089.1:0-8288 GCA_045641825.1 Lachnospiraceae bacterium | reverse complement strand
TCTACTAAATAAGGGGAAAAGGAATGGGAGTTACCTTAATCTGGCCCATAGCACTTTCTCTGCTGGCAGGCGGTATCGTAATTATGTACCTCCTAAAGCAGCATGCAGAGGAATTCCGTGTGCCATCCCTATTTTTGTGGAGTGAGATGTATAAAAATCAGACCTCCGACAAACCGTGGGAAAAACTAAAAAAGAATATTCTCTTAATCCTTGAGATAATAGCTATTCTGGTTATGGTACTGGCCCTTATGGGGCCTTATGTCAAATTCGGCAGGGGAAACGGCAGCACGGTTATGGTAATTATCGATAATTCTGCTTCCATGGAGACCAGATACAAGAATTCAGAAAGCAGACTGGAAAGTGCCAAAAAGGATGCGGAAAATTTCATTAGAAGCCTGCCCGCAGACACGCTGGTAACGGTGATTTCCAGTAATACCGACAGTAATGTCCTGGTATCTGCTACCTCCGACAGAGTGGCTGCCATAGCGGCTGTCAGGGAGATTAAGCAGACCTTCAGAGCCGGCTCCTGTGAGGAGGGCTTTAAGACTGCCAGGGCACTCTATAATGCCTATAAAGAAGCATCCATAGTGCTTTTTACGGATACCTATCTGAACACCGGTGAGCTTAATGCCAGCATCTACGATTTCTCGGGAGATGCAGAAAATGTGGGCATCATCTCAGCTTTTTCCGAGGATAACGGAGACGACACCTTCATGGTGCTGGCTGTAGTCGAGAATTTCGGAAGCTTCAGAGAAGAACGCTCTGTGGACCTCTATGAGGTCTATGAAAACGGTGAAAAGAAGATGGTGAGCTCCAGGACAGTTACCCTGGAGGCAGGAAAAAAAGCAGAGGTTATTTTTGATTCCGTGACCATCGGAAGCAAGGCCTATGCAGTGTCCATCGGTGAAGACGACGATCTGGCAGGTGACAATGTTTTCTACGCTCCGGTCAATATGAAGAAGACAGCAGAAATCCTGCTTTTCACCAAGGAGAAAAATACCTTCCTGGAGAAGGCTATAAAGCTTGTGGACGGCGTGAAGCTGACCAAGAGTAATTCCATGTCAGCCTTTAATGAGAAGGCAGGGTATGACCTCTATATCCTGGACTGTGTGGGCAGTGTAGACCTGATGAATGACCTGCCGGCAGACGGCAATATCATGATTATCGGCAGTAAAACCGGCCTGGAGCTTCCGGCTGATAGCGGCGCGGGGACTCTTTTGGGTCAGAATGACTACGGTCAGTACAGCTTCAGAGTGAACAGGACCCGGGCTTATATGCTGCCCAACAACAATACCTCACTTTTCGAAACACAAAGCGGGAGCTGCGCAGGCTTTATCGGGGAGACCAATGACAGGAAAATGTGTGTGATCGGCTTCGATTTCCACGAGACCGACTTCCCGCTGACCATGAATTTCCCGATTTTCATCTATGATACCATCAAAAGGCTGACAGACACCAAGGTCATCGACAAGGACAATGTAATGCCCGGGGACACTGTCAGAATATCCCTTAACGGCATGGCCGAAAGCGTAGTAATAGACCCCAAGGGGCATAAAACCCCGGTAAAAATGCTGGACAGATTCGCAGCTACCGAGGAAATGGGCTGCTACTTCGTCAAGGGAAACACAGATGAAGAAGATGCAGTATTTCCTGTGAATTTTGTAAGCAGCGAAAGTAATGTAGGGAAAATGACAGGGGAAAACTCTGATAATGTGGATATCAAGGCAGGTGGCAGCACCGGCACAATGAATTTGCGTAATATCATTATTGTTCTGGCACTGATTTTCCTGATAGTGGATTGGATTATTTATATAAGACAATGAGAATAGAATTTGACAGACCATATCTTTTACTCATACTGATTCCGATAGTGGCAGCGCTTATCGTGAGCTACCGTTTTCAGAATGAGAAAAAGAGACATGTAAAAATAAAACAGACCCTTCTTACCGGTATTCTGATGAGCCTCCTGGTGCTGGCTATGGCAGGCCCTCAGATGATGGCTAATTCCCAGAGAGTAGCTACCGTGTTTGTGGTGGATGCGTCTGCTTCCGTCAGCGATTACAGAGACGAGATGAAGCAGTTTATTAATGATGCCCTGAAGGAACGTAAAAAGAGGGACTATGTAGGCATTGTGGCCTTCGGCGGAGATGCGCAGGTAGAGCAGTTCGTATCGGAACTTAACAGCTTTAAGGGAGTGCAGACCGAGGTGGATGCCAACAATACCAATCTGGAGAAGGCCTTGACCATGGCAGCCTCCATGATACCTGAGGGCAATTTCGGCCGTATAATTCTGATGACGGACGGTGTGGAAAATCAGGGCGTGGTGAGCCGACTTTCAGGTACACCCCTGCTTTCCGAAAAGGAGCTTCTGATATACCAGATTAACCCGGAGGAGAATCCGGAGGTCTATGTCACCTCCATAGATGTAGGCAACGGCAATCAGATATCCAAGGGTGAGAAGATTAATATTACAGTAAATATCAAGAGTAATGGGAAGACCAAGGCCAAGGTACATCTCTATCAGGGCCGTACCATGGTAGACACTCAGGAGGTATCTTTATCAAGTGGCGACAACACCGTGCTTTTTACGGAAACAGCTGAAGAAGAGGGCCTGGCCACATATACCGCCAGAGTGGAGTCAGAGGACGATACTCTGAGAGTCAACAATGAGTACAGCACCTATTTAAATATTGTCCGTGAAAAGCGTTTTCTCGTAGTGGAGGACGGCGGTGATGCCACAGAGCTGGTAAGCATAGTGAATGCCCTGTTCTCCGATGAAAAGAGCCACGCTGACGTGGTGAACGTCTTTTCAGTACCCAGAAAAATCAATGAACTTATGGAATACACAGGGGTTATTTTCGTAAATGTGGATGCCTCGAATGTACCCGCTGATTTTATGGCGATTCTTAAGAGCTATGTCAGGGACAATGGCGGCGGCTTCGTGGCTACAGGCGGCCGAAATTCCTTTGGTATGGGCTACTACAAGGACACTGTACTGGAGGAAATCCTGCCGGTGGATATGGACCCTGTGGAAAAGGATGAGCTGCCCTCCATCGCTATCTGCTATGTTATAGATAAGTCAGGCTCCATGAGCGGCGGCCTTGGTATGGTGGATAAGCTGGAGGTGGCGAAAAAGGCTACATCTGAGTCCATGCGTACCCTGATTCCGGGCAAGGATTCTGTGGGAGTCATTTCCTTCGATGACGGCTTTACCAAGGTGGTAAATGTGCATAAAATCAAGGATGCCGGTGATCTTAAGGAATCTCAGCAAAAGGTGGGCACTATCGCAATAGAAGGTGGTACCAGCATTCTGCCTGCTTTATCGGAAGCAGTAAAGGAGATAAGTAAGGCTGATGCCAAGATAAAGCATGTAATACTCTTAACCGACGGTGAAGACGGCTATGAATTTGCAAATTACGCAGAGACTCTGAAAAAGGCGGAAAAAAACGGAGTTACTATCTCCACCGTAGCAGTAGGTGATGGCTGCAATACTGAGCTTCTGGAAAATGTAGCCAAGAACGGTGGCGGCAGTACTTATGTCACACAGACAGGTGACGAGCTGCCAATGATTTTCACCCAGGAAATTCTTCTGCATAGAAAGAGTTACATAAGAATCGGTGATTTCGTGCCGAGACAGGAGGCCTCTTCCCTGGAGCTCCTTAAGGAAGTGGAATTTAGGCTGCCCTTCAAGGCCTTTATAGCCACGAAAATGAAGTCAGGAGCGTCGGAGCTGGCTTTCCACTATGATGAAGAGGAAATGGAAAAATTCCCTATTCTGGCCGCCTGGCAGTATGGTCTGGGAAAGACTGTGGCTTGGACTACGGATGTGACCGGCGAGTGGTCCCAGAATTATTCGGGTAATAATAGCTTTGCGAAAATGTGGGCTAATATTTTTTCCTATATTACGACTGTGGAGAGTGACAGCGAAGTATATGCCAAGACTGAAGTAAACGGAAATAGCGCGACAGTCACCTATCATGCCAAGGGCAATGTTCCGGGCTCGACAGTGGAAATGACCGTGACGGATGTAGACGGCATAGAGCAGACTATTACCCTGAATCCCGTGGGTGTCAACGAGTACCGCGGGAATTTCTCCCTGGATAAGCCGGGCGCCTATGTAGTAGGTGTCAAGCGCTATGACGGAAATGGCCAGCAAATCTACGAGGAATCAGCTACTACAGTTGCCATGATGCAGTATTCAGAGGAATACAGAGTGGAAAAGGGAGTCGGTGAGCAGACTATCAACGAGTTAAAGAGTCTGACCGGTGCCACAATTATCACGGAGCCTGCCGAAGCCTTTAATTATATCATGAGACGCTCCAAGGGAATGAGAGACATGACTCCTTTCCTGCTGGTATTCGCCATGGTATTCTTCCTCTATAACATTTTTTACAGACGTTTTAGATTTGACCTGATACCGGAGGGAACCTTCAGTAAAATCTTCGGTAAGATTTCGGAGACTACCGGAAAAATTATGAAAAGTACTGCCCGCGAGTCACAAAAAGCAGCGAAAATGGTGGTTTCAGATGAAGCAGAGCCTGTTATCGCAGAGCCTGTAGCTAAAAAGGCTCCGGAACCTAAGAAGAAAGCAGTAAAGGAAGAAAACAAGGCTAAGAACGAAAAGCCTCAGGAAATGCTGGATACCTCTCAGCTTCTTAAACGTATGAAAAAGTAAGGCGGAATAATTTTGGAAAATATCAGAGCAGATATAAAAAATCAGACCTTTAAAAAAGTCTATCTTTTATACGGTGAAGAGAATTATCTGAAAAATGACTTCAAGGAAAAAATCAGGGCAGCTGCTTTAGCGGAACCTGAGGATACCATGAACTGCACCATTTTTTCAGGGGACTCCATCGATATAAAGGATGTCTTTGAGATGGCCGGAACCATGCCTTTTTTCGCAGAAAGACGAGTGGTAATAGTAGACAGAAGCGGCTGGCTTAAGGGCAAGAAAAAGAAGGATGACGGAAGCGAGGACGGGGCTGAAGAAGCAGCCGGCGGAGATCAGGCCCTGCTTACGACAGAGATACAGAATCTGCCGGATTCCACAGTACTCATAATGGTGGAGGACGAGGCAGATAAGCGAAGTAAGGCCTTCAAGACCATTAAATCCGTGGGCTACGAGTGCGAGATGAAGACTCCGAATGCCGATATGCTGGCCACCTGGATAGCCAAGCAGTTTGGCAGTCGCGGTAGGCGCATCAGCAGGGACACAGCAGATTATCTGGTGAATTACTGTGGTTCGGAGATGGACAATCTGGTCAGCGAGATCAATAAGCTGGCATATTTTACAGAGGGACGGGATATAGTGGTGCCCTCCGACATCGATACTATCTGCACCAGACAGCTGCAGGCCGTGATTTTCGACCTGACAGACTGTATATCCAACGGCGACGTGAAGGGTGCCATGAATATCTACAATGAGCTGATAGCCAAGAAGGAAAGCGTATTTGGTATCCTGGCCATGCTTATGAGGAATTTCGAGCAGCTTATTGTGGCAGGTGAACTGGAGCGCGATAATCAGGGTGGCCGTGTAATGGAAGTGCTGGGCCTCAAGATGCCCTTTATTGCAAATAAAATCAGGGGACAGGCCAGAAAATTCAATACAAAGGCCCTTAGGGAGACGCTGGAGCTCTGCGTCCAGCTGGATCTGGATGTAAAATACGGAGATATCTCCCAGGACAGAATTATTGAGCTTGTAATCGTGTCAGCTACCGGAAGCAGGAAATAGAAGCAACCGAAGGAAACAGAAGACACAGAAAGAAAAGATACAGAGCATAAAGTCACAGATAGTAAAGAAGCGGAAACAGTTATAAAAGCGACAGTATAAAAGCGACAGGAGCAGAGTAATGAGACTTATATTAATCAGACACGGAGAACCGGATTATTCCATAGATTCCCTGACCGAGAAGGGCTGGAGAGAGGCAGCGGCACTGGCTGACAGAATTGTCACCTGGAAGGTGGATGACTTCTATACTTCCGACTACGGACGAGCTATCGCCACAGCCAAGCCGGCGCTGGAGAGACTGGGAAGAGAGGCTACAGTGCTTAGCTGGGCCCATGAATTCGAGGGAGTGTGCTACGACCCGACACTGGACATGAAGCACCTCTGCTGGGATTATCCTGCAGGCTCCTGGATGAAGCATCCCGGGAATTTCAAGGATCAGGACTGGGTACATACAGGACCGGTGGCTGATGAGCCCCATATCGCGGAATACTATGAAAAATTCTGCTGTGAGCTGGACAAATTCATAGAGAAATACGGTTATAAAAGAGATGGCATGATTTACAGAAGAATGGACGGAAAAGAGACCTTCGTTAAGCATACCGTAGGCCCCGATTTTACACCGGAAGCCCAGGCACTTACGGAGCCTGATACAACAGTGGTGCTGGTGTGCCATCTGGGGGCTATTTGCGCCATTATGAGCCACCTCATGAATATTCCCTTTATGACACTGCCTCACGGCCTCTACCTGCCTCCTACATCGGTAACAGTAATCAATACCGAAGAAAGATGGAAGGACGAGGTATCCTTCAGGGCACAGTGCGTAGGAGATGTGCATCATCTGCTGGCAGCGGGAGAGCCTGTATCCAGCGCAGGAGCATATACAAAAAGTTTTCAGCTCTAAGGACTTGAAAGTAGTCCCATAGAATGGTATATTAGTGAAGTTGTCAGCACGCTATTAAAAAAAGTGCTGCGCGAGGTGACGTATCGAAGTGGTCGCAACGAGACTGACTCGAAATCAGTTTACCCGCAAGGGTACGTGGGTTCGAATCCCACCGTCACCGCACAAAAAAGGACTTCGGGATTTTTTTTCCGAAGTCCTTTTTTGTGCTCCGCTCGTGAAAACTGTGTACGCTCCTATCCTTCCCCCGTGTCATCTTCTATTCGTATGTTGTTTATTTTACAATGCAGCTGGGCCTTTATTTTGTCGTTAAGCTAATCTGCGAAAGTATCCTGTCTTCGGACTCCGTTATGCTCGCACAGTATCACCATGGCCTCAGAAGCTATTCGACTCAAACTCGGCCTTCGGCCTCAGACAGTGAGTCTCATAACGCTTCTTTCGGCCGGTGCTGACTAGCACTCGCACAAAGTCGTCCTTAGCCAGCAACTTTCTCCGATTGGTGTAGATACAGTAAAACAGATCCCACAGCTGCAGATGAAGGTTTTTGGGACTCATAGTAGATAGCGCGGGAGCAGGAATCGTCCCGTCCACAGACTTTCCTTCGCTCCGCTTGAGGTTGCCGCAGGCCATAAAAAAAGCGGAGCGAGGCATAATATACCTATTTGTCCATGAGAATTTGAACTATATCAAAAGGAGTATCCGCTATATATTTTGCACCGGCCGAAGTAAGTTCTTCACGGCTTCCGTATCCAAATGAAACTCCGATGGCCTCAAGCCCGTTTTCTCCGGCTCCTTGCACATCAAACTCTCTGTCTCCTACCATTATGGCCTCCACCGGGTCCTTCACTCCGTTTTCCTTAAGAGCATAAGCGATGACGTCAGCCTTTTTACCACGACTGCCATCCATAGTGGCTCCGGCTATAAAGTCAAAATACTGA
The DNA here is from genome assembly GCA_045641825.1 of Lachnospiraceae bacterium. Lineage (GTDB taxonomy): Bacteria > Bacillota > Clostridia > Lachnospirales > Lachnospiraceae > RGIG3528. The sequence goes on along the minus strand of JAZUHR010000089.1, from coordinate 724 downwards.
GTCAGATCAAAATAATCCAAAATACGCTTCGCAAATTCCTCAGGCTTGGAAGTGGCCAGTATCACTCTTCTCCCCTGACTTTTAAGAGTCTGCAAGATCTCCGGAATCCCCGGATAAAGCCTGTTTTCAAGGATTCCCTTACTTCTGAAATTCTCTCTGTAGTACTCCACTGCCTTCAAGCCGTCCTCGCGGCTAAAGCCATAGAAATTCATAAAGGAGTCCAGAAGAGGCGGCCCGATAAAGGGATAGAGTTCGGTCCTGTCAGTGTTGATTATGTTGAATTTTTCCAGGGCATAAGCCACTGAATTGGTAATGCCTTCACCGGGGTCTGTCAGAGTCCCGTCCAAGTCGAATAAAATATATTTGTACATACGCTGCTCCTTTTTACAAAAATTGTATAGTATTCTGAGAAAAGAAGCAAGGAACAATGTCTAAAAAGCGCTCTGCGTAGCAATAATCATAGCGCAAACCAAAACCACTACTCCAAGTTCCTTAAGCTTTCTTACAAGCATCTTTACACCTATGTCCATATTGAATCCTCCTAAAAAGTACATTCCCGATTTATTATACACTCAGTTAGTCATTTCTAACTTCTGTATATAGGTTAGTCTATCCTAACCATTTTGTCAAGTACTTTTTTAAGGATTTTAGCCTTATGCTTCCGCCTCGTAATTTGATGATATAATTCGCTACACTTTAATAGTTATGCAGAAAATTATGTCTT
>JAZUHR010000088.1:0-4050 GCA_045641825.1 Lachnospiraceae bacterium | reverse complement strand
CATTCTGACGGTCTTACCGGAAAGCTCGAACTCTACGGCAATCTCTTTTTTATGGGTGTCTGTAGTCATGATAGCCTTGGCTGCTTCGGTACCTGCCTCAATAGTGGAGGAAAGCTTGGTAGCCAGAGCCTTGGTACCTGCCACGATTTTATCAATAGGGAGCTGCTTTCCGATTACACCGGTGGACGCTACCAGTACTTCGGAATCTGTAAGTCCCAGTATTTCCTTGGCTGCATCGGATGTTTCCTTGCAGTAGCCCATGCCCTCTTCGCCTGTGCAGGCATTGGCAATACCTGCATTAATGACAATAGCGCTTACCTTCCTGTCGGAATCGGTGATATTTCTGTCCCAGATAACAGGAGCGGCCTTAACCACGTTGGTGGTGTAGGTGCCGGCACAATTTGCCGGTACATCTGATGTTACCATAGCCATATCGGTACGGTTCTGATATTTAATTCCTGCTGCTGTAAAAGCCGCATTGAATCCCTTTGCTGCAGTGATTCCGCCGTCGATGATTCTAATATCTGCCATCCTATTCACTCCTTATTTTATGAAATTGGTTATATTTTCACTGTTAAGAACAAAATCGTAAAAATTAACATCCGCTCTTTCTGTCCAGCCCACTTCCTTCCAGAAGGCATTTCCTCCGGCATTGGTGGAAAAAGCGATGAGGGAAACCTTATTCACGCCCTCATCCTGCAGCTGCTGCATGCATCTGCCTACCATCTGACGTCCCACACCATGCATACGCTTGTCGGCACGTACACATACGTGATAAAGATAGCCTGTACGTCCGTCGTGCCCGCAAAGCACCGAACCTATCACCTCGTCGTCTTCTACAGCCACCATACTGATTCCGGGATTCCTGTTTAAAAACTTGGCTATTCCCTCTCTGGAGTCGTCAATGGACCTGATGCCAAAACCATTTATAGTTTTCCAAAGCTCATATACGCTATCGTAATCCGATATCGCCATGGCGCGAATAATAACTCTACCCATTTTTTTACCTTAACTCTCAAATATCTTTCACGGGGTCAGGAATTCCGCTTCGCGAAATTCTCTATCTCACCTTGCTTCGCAAGGTTCATGGGAAAATAGGCACCAGCTTAAGACCGGTGTTTTCAGGAAGTCCAAACATGATATTCATATTTTGAATAGCCTGTCCGGCAGCTCCCTTAACCAGATTATCGATGGCTCCCATCATAATAATTCTGCTGGTACGAGGATCTATTTTCCAGCCTATATCTACGAAATTGGAGCCCTCTACCCACTTGGTCTCAGGGCAGACTCCCTTGTCCATAAGTCTTATGAAATACTCATCTTTGTAGCAGGCTTCATAGGCTGCACGTACATCATCTTCACTTGTGCCGGCCTTCAGTGTGGCATAAGCTGTAGCCAAAATACCTCTGTTCATAGGTACCAGGTGAGGAGTAAAATTGATGACTACATCCTGTCCGCAGGCATAGGAAAGCTGCTCCTCAATCTCAGGTGTGTGACGATGGCTGGCTACTCCGTAGGCCTTGATGCTTTCGTTTACTTCGCAGTAAAGATTGTCTACTTTGGCAGATCTGCCTGCACCGCTGGTACCTGACTTGGCATCCACAATAAGAGTGGAAGGATCGATAAGTCCTGCCTTTACCAGAGGGTAAGTGGTAAGTATGGAGCAAGTGGTGTAGCAGCCTGGATTTGCCAAAAGTCTGACACCCTTTATTTTCTCTCTGTTAATCTCACAAAGTCCATAGACAGCTTCATCTATGAACTGAGGTGCTACGTGAGTAATGCCGTACCACTTTTCATATACATTAACATCCTTGAGGCGGAAATCAGCTGACAGATCGATAATCTTGGTTTTCTTAAGGACATCCTCAGAAATTATGGAAGCACAGTATCCCTGTGGAGTCGCTGTGAAAATAACATCTGCCACCTCTGCCAATTCGGAAATATCATCAGGCAGGCACTCGTCCTCCACCAGCTTTGTGCAATTTCTGAATACGTCAGCATATTTTTTGCCAACATAGCTCTTAGAGCCGTACCATATTATCTCTGCTTCGGGATGCTGCATAAGAAGGCGCACCAGCTCATTCCCCGCATATCCTGTAGAACCAATTATTCCAACTTTAATCATTTCTGCCTCCAATTCTCTGCCGCAAGCCCTCTTTCCGGTACAGTCTTTCTGTATATTCAGATCAAAATATCGTTTTCCAAATAAAACTACTAGCCTTCCGCACCGCTCTGAGCCTTCTCAGCAGTCTTTGTTCTGTCCACCTTAATGATAAGTGTCTCAAAACCAAGCTTTGCCTTGGTCTCACCGTCGTAAACAACTGTACCCAGGGATTTTAACAGGTCGTAATTAGTATCAATCTTTCTGTAATTGTCATTTCTGTAATTTACACCGTTGGTCTGAAATGAAGCCCCCATATCCAGACCGCTGCAGGTCTCTGTAATTCCGAGGTAAATGTAATCCACGTCGTATTTTTCAATAAGGCTGCATACCTCTGCCTCGTTCGTGGAGGTGTACATAGTCACTACATCATTGGATCTTACAACCACCTTCTCAGGGCAAGGAATGCTTCCGAATTCATCGGTGTCACCGTTACTTCTCCAGAGCCACTCATGATTCTTCCAGCCCAGCACAGTAGGATTACCGGTATATGCGGAAATAGTAGCAAAAGGCTTGTACGCTGTCGTACACATCTGCAGTACCACCGCATCCTTGGGGAGATTATCCATAGCCCAGAGAACAGTCTTCTCGATAGATTCTGACTGCTCTGTAGTGCTGGCGTATCCGCTTTCACCGAGAGCAATCTTTTTATAGGAATCCAGGGTACGATCGAGACCTTCCTTCATAGGATCGTGAATATCACCCATGTAGGAATTCACTGATGTACCGAAGTAGCCGAAGGTCCAAAGCAGGAAGCACATAGCCACTATGGAAAGAATGCGCTGTTTTTTCGTCTCGTTATATACGATAAGGCGGGTAAGACCATAGCCCATAATGATTCCGAACATGATGAAGGCCTGATATACCAGCTTAAACATTGTGTTGGAACGCTGGTAGGTACCGCCGTAAATATCCTTAACATAGACCAGCTCAGGCATAAGGAGCAGGCCCAGTGCACATGCTGCCAGTGTAAGCACAAAGAGATCTGTGTTCTCAAGTCTGAAAATAAAGGAGAAAAGATGGTTGTTTCCCTTATTTTTCATGTGGATAACAGGTAAAGCATCCGGTGTCTCCTTGATAACCTTGCCCTTTTTCTGAGGCTCAGGAATCAGTGCCAGATCTGCCTGATAGTTGTTGATAGCCACATTGAAGAGACCGATACAAACGCAAATAGGAAGTCCCCACAGTACGAATAATTTGAATGGAGATGAATGATACTCTGCGAATCGGATACCTGAAGTCATGGAATCAAAGTGCAGTGTAAAAGGTAATGCCACTATAGTGGAAATTACCAGGAACTCCACAGCATGTACTGCAGTAAGGATCAGGCTCTTCAGATTGAAGCCACAGATAATCGCATTGGAGAAAAGGATCATTGCGCCTGAAACCACAAAGTAAATAGGGAAATCCCAGAAGTTGGTAATCTTGAAAATACCCACGAAAAATGCTGCTACGATAATGCAGGGATTCAGCATCTCGGACCAATAGGTCTTCACTCCGTCCACTGCCTCTGCAGGCTTAAAGGTATAGTCTGCAAAAATGCCCTTCATTCTGGCCTTTTCCATCTCCTCCTTACGGGAAATATGGAAAGCATAGAGAATAGCCATAATGGCTACTACAAACATGATGTCTGTAACATGTGCGTGAAGATCGCCCAGCACGAAGGAATAGGAAGGGAACTCATGAATCAGGTAGCCGCCGTTTTCACCGCCATCCTGAATATATCTGGTGGAATTAGGGAACCAATAGCTCTTAACCATCTCCAGCTTGAAAATCTTGCCGATTTCCGGGAAAATTCTGCCGTAGAGAATGTAGTGTCCGTTACCGCCGATGATAACAGCCAGACATGCGATGAGGCCGCCGCCATTCATGGTAAGGGTACGAAGAAT
>JAZUHR010000087.1:0-11952 GCA_045641825.1 Lachnospiraceae bacterium | reverse complement strand
TTATTGATGAGTATGCATCATCAACCTGAAGTTTTTCCAACCGCTTGTGAAGCTATTCAGCTTGAATGGGAAAATGATAAAAAAGAATATCTTGAGATGGAAATACTGGACGGTACAATCAATATTTTTCAAATTGATGCAGAAGGTGGAGAAGAGCAGCGTACTATTTCCTTTGATGAGTCATTAGTTAATTCAATTGTGGAGGAATTCTATGACAGAGCAGTTTGATACATGTGAAAAATTATATAGAGCTGTTTATCCTCCAAATATAATGCCTATGTTTTGGAAAGAAAATGGTGAATTATCGTCAGCTGTGTTTAAGGATAAAAAAGGTTTGTCAGTTGAACGGGACGGCGGACGTGATGAGAATACAGTGGTTGACGATATGCGCTTATATTTTTATGGATATATAATTAGTGTTCTTTATAGAGATTGTGATGCGTGTAATGCTGTTGTAAAGTATCTGCCAACAAATAGGAGTAAGTATCACTCTGAAATTCATGGAAGAAACAATGTTAAGCTATTATCGCAGTCTCAATGTAAACACCTTGCAAGAGTTGCGAATGTTATTGGTTAATGTTTAAAATATGTTTGATGGTTAGTGATGCAATGATGAAAGCGGAGAAAAATCCGCTTTTTTTAGTTCTATTTAAAAAACGTGGCAAAACATAACGATTGCGACTTGAAAAACGGGGCAAAATGTGACATTTTCTTATTGATTAAATGCCTTGAAACTCATACAATAGAACATGCTATTATATTTGGGAGGGACTACATGAAGAAGGAAAAGAAAGAGAAGAATTCGGCCAAGACACTGGTAATTACGGCTGTTGTACTTTTATTAATGACTATCCTGCTTTTCCCTGTTAAGGTAAGGTACAAGGATGGGGGAACCGTCCGTTACCAGGCCATTACCTATAGTGTTACAATATTTCATAAACTTACAGTGATTCAGGGTGTTTTTGAGGAGGGAGTCGAGATAAAAATCTTCGGCCTGCCGGTATATAAAAATGTCAGATATGGAGGAAATGTTATGATAAACAAAATTCACACAGATGCTGCTCCGGCAGCCATCGGACCTTATTCACAGGCAATGGAAGTAGAAGTAGTAGCGGAAAGATAACGAGATGAAGAAGATTTTAGAGTTTATAAAACCGTATAAGGTGCAGGCGGTAATGGCACCGCTATTTAAGATGCTGGAAGCCATCTTTGAACTTTTTGTGCCTCTGGTAATGGCAGCAATCATCGATACGGGTATTGCAAATGATGACAAGCCTTATATATTCGGCATGGGTGGTATCCTGATCCTGCTGGGAGTAGTGGGACTGGTGTCCTCTGTGACAGCCCAGTACTTCAGCGCCAAGACGGCAGTGAATGCCGCGGCTGACCTTAAGAGCGCTTTGTTTTCCCATATCCAGTCCTTCTCTTTTTCACAGATAGACTCGCTGGGAGCGTCCACACTGATTACCAGGCTTACAGCTGACGTGAATCAGGTGCAGCAGGGCATCAATATGACCCTGAGACTTTTCCTGAGATCCCCATTCATCGTATTCGGTGCCATGATTATGGCCTTCACTATCGACGTGAAGACGGCCTTGGTATTCGTTGTGGCTATTCCGGTGCTGTCTGTCATCGTGTTCTGGATTATTCTGGGCACTGTGCCCCTCTACAAGAAGGTACAGGGCAATATGGATAAAATGCTGGTGCGTGTGCGTGAGAATCTGACCGGTGTAAGAGTGGTGCGGGCCTTCAATATGCAGGAGAGAGAAAAGACGGCTTTCCTGGATGAAAACGAGACTTATACCGCTTCCATGAAAAAGGCGGCGGGAATTTCGGCCCTTATGAATCCACTCACTTACGTAGTCGTGAATGTAGCGCTGGTAGTCATCATTTATTCCGGTGCAATCAGAGTGGATGCAGGTACTACCACTCAGGGCCAGCTGATCGCTCTGGTCAATTATATGTCCCAGATACTGGTGGAACTGGTAAAGCTGGCCAATCTCATTATCCTCATGACCAAGGCAGCAGCATCGGCCAATCGTGTCAGCGATATTTTTGCTATAGAGGCAGAACCCGTGGAAAATCCGGCTTTTGCCGATCTTCCTATGGGTGACAGAAGCAAGAAGGTGGAATTTAAGGATGTGTCCTTCAGATACGGCTCGGCAGGATCTGAGTCTCTGGAGCATATTACCTTTGATGCGGCTGTGGGCGATACCATAGGTATTATAGGCTCTACCGGCTCCGGTAAGTCTACTCTGGCCCAGCTGATTCCGGGCTTCTATAAGGCTACGGAGGGCGCGGTCTATGTAGACGGCTGTGATACCCGCACTTACAATCAGGAGACCCTTAAGGATAAAGTGGGCTTTTGTATGCAGAAGTATTTCCTTTTCAAGGGAAATGTTCGTGATAATGTTACCTTTGGTGCTGATAATGCTACGGATGAGGATGCTATCTGGGCTCTTAAGACGGCCCAGGCTTATGACTTCGTCATGGAAAAGAAGGGGCTGGAGACTGAGATCACTCAGGGGGGTGGCAATCTGTCCGGTGGTCAGAAGCAGCGTCTTATGATAGCCAGAGCACTGTGCAGAAGACCGGAGATACTGATTCTGGATGATTCCTCGTCGGCTCTGGACTATGCGACGGACAAGAGGCTGCGGGAGGCTATCAAGGAAGTGAAGGATATGACCGTATTCATCATTTCCCAGCGTACCGCGACCGTGGCGCATTGCGACAAGATTATAGTTTTGGACGATGGTCATATTGCAGGGCTGGGCACTCATGAAGAGCTGCTGAATACTTGCGATGTGTATAAGGAGATTTATGAAAGCCAACAGAGACAATAAGAAAGTTATAAAAAAGCTTATAAACTACATTGGCTTTGAATCTGCCAAAGCCGTAATATCGTTGCTTCTGGCGGCTGCCACTGTAGTGCTTACCCTCTATATCCCTGTGCTTACAGGTAGGGCGGTAGATGTATGTATAAAGGCGGGAAATGTGGATTTTCCTGTGGTTCGCACCACCATCCTTCAGATTATGGTATGTGCGGCCCTTTCCGCAGTATGCCAGTGGCTTATGGCTCTTTGCAATAATTCCATAGCCTACCATGTAGTTCAGCGTATCAGAAATGATGCCTTCAGAAAAATATCGAAGCTGCCTATAAATTATTTTGACACTCATGCTCAGGGTGACATCGTGAGCCGAATAATGGCTGACGTGGAGCAGCTGTCAGACGGCCTTCTTATGGGCTTTACCCAGGCTTTTACCGGTGTTCTGACTATACTGGTGACCTTGTTTTTCATGCTGAGGCTGAATCCTATTATTACCATAGCGGTAGTGGTGCTGACGCCTCTGTCACTCTTTGTTTCTTCTTTCATAGCCAAGCATACCCACGATATGTTTAAGTTGCAGTCGGAGACCAAGGGTGAGCAGACGGCACTGATCGATGAGATGATTACGGGGCAAAAGGCAGTCAACGCCTATAACCAGAAGGATGAGGAGTGTGCCCGCTTCGACGAGATCAATAAGCGTCTGGCTGACTGCTCCATGAAGGCTACCTTCTATTCATCCCTGGTCAATCCTTCCACCAGATTTGTCAATTCCTGCGTATATGCAGCGGTAGGTATTTTCGGTGCGATTTTCGCCATTTCAGGCGGTATCACGGTAGGTGAGCTGTCAGCCTTTCTGTCCTATGCAGGACAGTACACCAAGCCCTTTAATGAGATTTCGGGCGTAGTGACGGAGCTGCAGAATGCCATAGTCTGCGCAGGCCGTGTTTTTGACTTCCTGGAAGAAAAGGATATGGTGGAGGTGGTCGATGGTATAGATGCGACTCCTATCGAAAAAGAGGGAAATCCTCTGGTGTCCATCGAGCACGTAGCCTTTTCCTATCTGCCTGAAAGACCTCTCATTACTGATTTTTCACTGGATGTATATGAGGGGCAGAAAATCGCTATCGTAGGGCCTACGGGTTGTGGTAAGACCACACTGATAAATCTGCTGATGAGATTTTACGATGTGAAGAATGGTGCCATCCGCCTGAAGGGGCAGGATATTCGCTCCATGGAAAGAAAGAAACTTCGTGAAAATATTGGGATGGTGCTGCAGGACACCTGGCTTAAGACCGGTACCGTAAGGGATAATATCGCCATGAATAAGCCTGATGCAACAGACGAGGAAATCATAGAGGCTGCTAAAAAAGCCCATGCACACAGCTTTATCAAGCGTCTGCCCGACGGCTACAATACCAAGGTGGGAGAGAAGGGAGTGCAGCTCTCTCAGGGCCAGCAGCAGCTGCTCTGCATCGCCCGTGTAATGCTGGTGCTGCCACCGGTACTCATTCTGGACGAGGCTACCTCCTCCATCGATACTCGTACCGAAATCCGCATACAGAAGGCTTTCAACGAGATGATGAAGGGACGTACCAGCTTCGTGGTGGCTCACAGACTTTCCACCATTATGGGCTCCGACAAGATCATCGTAATGAACGCAGGCAATATCGTGGAAATAGGAAATCATACGGAACTCATGGCGCAGAATGGATTCTATGCGAAGCTGTATAACGCACAATTCTAGACAAAGGAGAGTGGCTACTGCGGAGCAGTAGAAAGGCGTCCTTTGTATTAAAAAAAGACTCCGAAAGGACCCTTTTTTATGTCTGTTTTGCTTTCTCTCTTTGTACCTTCATGAGGTAATTGTTTAATTTGCCGCTGGATTCCGAAAACTGGCATCCGTAGAGTACCTTCTTGTTATTTTCCATTTCCTGTATGCGGACAATTTTGCCGGTAACATTGATAAAGGAACGGTCGGGCAGGGGGACACTGAGACGGACTGTACGGCCTATGTCGAAGGCTTCTTCGGTCAGGAAGGCGAAGCCGGTCTCAGAGATATCCTTAACCAGGTAGTGTTCCTGCTTGGGACCTGCGGGAGTGAAGTGGGTAATCGGCATAACATCTCCGAAGAATACGCGGAAATTATTGCGACGATTGATGACCTCTGCGTCTCCTATCAGCTCAGCTGCGTGGAAAATCACACCCTTGACCTTGACTGCTTTAAGACTTATATTGTGCCAGGAATAGAAGGTCTGATCGCGGGTAGTGGTAAGGTCGATAACGCATTTGTCGGAAAAGCCCAGAAGCTTACCCTCCACATAAATTGGCTGCAATAAGAGGAGATTCTTATAGACCATAGCTGTCTGTGTGCTGAAGGTCTGCTTATCTCCGGCCAGATTGACTTCTATCGTTATGGACATTTCGGGTTCGAAATCCTCTATGTTCATGGGAAAAAGTGTTCTCCTTGTAGTTATTTTTAAAACTCAGTTTTATGAAAAAATGTGTAAAATACTACAAATCAACTATATAGATTTTATTGACATCTGGCAAGCCTTCTTTCTAAAAAAATAAGAAATTTTTTGTTGTTATTGTATTATCAAAGTGCTAATATTATGGTGCATTATCAGTGGCTTTTGGCTTGAATTTTTATAAATAGATGTGATTTTTGGAGGGATTTTTATGCGCAATCATTATGAGATACTTCTTCGCGACGCAGAGAAGAGATGTAAGAAGTCCATGAGATTCCAGTGCATGGATGAAGCGAGCGTGAAATACGGCGGTTTTTACGATGGAAAGAATATTATTCAGCCTAAATTTGCCATCTACAGAGTGGTAAATATGGCTGCCAGCTACATGAATCCCGAATCCGGGCTCTACAAGGACGGTATGCTCTATGAGCGTATTCTTTTGGGGCTGGATTATATTAAGCGTGAGCAGAGAGAGAATGGCACCTTTGATTTGGTAGACTGTAACTTTTTCTCAGGTCCTGACACAGCCTTCTGTGTAAAGAGACTCCTGCCTTTTTACAAGTATGTTCTTAAGAATCCTGAGGCGCCTGCTGCCCCTGTTTTCAAGGAGAAGCTGGAGCAGATTATTCATGCGGGCATGGATGGCATGGTTTACGGTGGTTTCCATACACCTAATCATCGTTGGGCTATCGCATCTAACCTGCTGGAGGGCTACAAGCTCTTCGGAGATGAGAAGTATAAGAAGAGAGCCATGGAGTACCTGGTAGAGGGTATCGATTGTACTCAGGATGGCGAGTATGCAGAGCGTTCAGCCGGCAACTACAATCGTATCAATAACGATGCCATGATTACAGTGGGAGAGATATTGGAGGACCATCAGTACACTGAGTGTGCCATCAGAAATCTCAATATGATGCTGACATACTTAGAGCCGGACAATTCTATTTTTACCAATAATTCCACTCGTCAGGACAGAGGAGTCAAGGTCTACCCCAGAGATTACTATTTCGAGTATCTGAGACTGGGCTATCTGGAGAAAAATGAGACTTTCTTAAATGCAGCAAATTATATTTTCGAGCTCTGCAAGAGGCTTCAGCATTATCCTGAATTCCTGATAAATTATATGCTTTATCCCGAGCTTATCGACTTTGAGCATGAGGGCTCAGCTATCCCTACAGAGTATGACCGCTTCTACGAGGAGTCACAGATAGTTCGCCGCAGAAAGGATACTTATTCCTACACCATTATCAACAATGCTTCCAATTTCGTCTGGTTCCAGCATGGAGATCTCTGCATGAGCCTGAAGCTGGGTGCCAGCCTCTGCGAGCACAGAGCCTTCAAGAGCGAGAGCCTTCTGAAGACTGCAGACGGCTACGAGATGAAGGAGACTATGAAGGGCTGGTACTATCTGCCTTTCGGAAAGTCTGTGGGTACTACCGACTGGTGGGCTATGGATAACCCCAATACCCGTGAGAAGCTGACCGGTGAAAACCTGAATCTGAATTTCTGTGTGAAGATTAAGGAAATCGAGGATGGCCTGAGCGTTAATATTAAGGCGACCGGTGTGGACCGCGCGCCGCTTCGCCTGGAGCTGGCCTTCGATGCAGGAAGCGAGATTATAAGTCCTTACTACAATGTAGAAGGTCTGGCAGGAGAGTGTATCATAGCCAAGGAGGGCATGATTACAGCTAATCGTGGTGATTACGCCATCGAAGTGGGACCTGCTTTCCATGACCATGATTTCGTGGCAGGAAAATTCGGCTCGGAGGGCCGCAATCCTCACTGCTTCACAGTATATTTTACAGATACCACCGAATTCGAGCGCACCATTACCATTAAGGCTAAGGACAGCGTGAGATACTAGTTAATCGGATTTTTATAACCATACTATAAATTCCTAAATTATTGCAAAAAGAGAGGGCTAAGAACATGAAGGAAGATATTAAAAAAGGTCTTGTAGGCAAGCATTTTTTGACACTTAAGGATTTTTCGGCTGAAGAAATTTTATATATGATCGAGCTGACTGCTGAGTATAAGGAGAAGAAGAAAAAGGGCATCGCCCACGATACACTTCATGGCAAGAATATTGCTTTGATTTTCGAAAAGACCAGCACACGTACCAGGTGCGCTTTTGAAGTGGCTGCCCATGACCTGGGTATGAATGCCACATATCTGGACCCATCATCCTCACAGATAGGCAAGAAGGAGTCTATCGCCGACACAGCCAGAGTACTGGGCAGAATGTTCGACGGTATTGAATACAGAGGCTTCGGTCAGGAGATAGTAGAGGAACTGGCTCACTACGCAGGCGTACCTGTATGGAACGGCCTTACCAATGAGTACCATCCTACTCAGATGCTGGCAGATATGCTGACTCTTAAGGAGCATAAGGGCGAGCTTAAGGGTAAAAAATTCGTTTACATGGGAGATGCCCGCTATAATATGGGTAATTCCCTGATGATAGTATGTGCCAAGCTTGGCCTTCATTTCGTAGCATGTGCGCCACGGAGATACTTCCCGGATGCAGCGCTGGTAGCGGAGTGCGAAGCCTTTGCCAAGGAGTCCGGAGCTACCATCACTCTTACCGAGGATGTAGTGGAGGGCACCAAGGACGCAGATGTTATCTATACTGATGTCTGGGTATCCATGGGCGAGCCTGACTATATCTGGGAGGAGAGAATTAAGGACCTGTCACCTTATAAGGTGACAGAGGCTGTTATGAAGAATGCCGGCGAAAAGGCACTTTTCATGCATTGTCTGCCTGCTTTCCATGACCTGAAGACCAAGATCGGCAAGGAGATGGGCGAGAAGTACCATTTCTCCGAGCTGGAGGTAGAGGACGCTGTATTCGAGTCTGCCCAGTCTGTGGTTTTTGACGAGGCAGAAAACAGAATGCATACCATCAAGGCTGTTATGGCAGCTACACTGGGAGCGTAACAGAGTATTTATTTAGTGAGAGACCGGGGATGAAGGAGATGAACGGGCGGTGAAAAAAATTCTGGAATTTCTGAAGAATAAGGAGCTGCTCAATTCATTCACGAATGTTTTGCTGGGGCTTTTGATGATGGCGGCGCTGGTGGTGTACGGCATCACCGGAAAAGGCTTCTGGCTCTGTCCGGTAGTGGCCTGCGGGGCACTTTTAAATGTGTCTCAGGGCTTGCGTTTTTACCGTGATAAAAAAAGACGCAGCATGGGGCTGTCCATGATTATGATGGGGATGATGATCATAGTGATTATGATAGGACTTATCGTGGCCTCCGGCGGCGAGATTTTCAGGTGAAAAGCGGAAAGGTTAATAGATGAAAGAAGACAATGTCCTCTGTGCGGCTTCCGCATATGACCAGAAGTATTATTTTAACAATAGATTCGCAAGTCTCCCACAGCCTGTGCAGGATGAGCTTCATATAGCCTGCGTGGTTTTTACCAATGACGTGGGCGGCTATATATCCATGTTTTTCGAGGAAGACGGCACTCTTATGATTGATGCCGGCTGCGACGACGGGGATTACCTCTATGACGAGATAGGGGCAGGGCTTTTGTCACGCAAGCTTCAGAGGGAAAAACAGGAGCTTTTTGAGCAGCTGGAGCTGTACTACAAGGTAATGATTTTGAAGCAGGATGTGGATTCTATCAAGGCTTAAGAGTGTGAACGGAAGGCTTCTGGCAGAAAGGAAATGAGAGTATGCTGTTTGCGGTAGATGTAGGAAATACCAATATTACGTGCGCGGTAATGAGCGGAATGGAGGCTACCTGTACTTTTCGTATGACCACCAAGATTCCCCGTACTTCTGACGAGTACGGCGTGCTGATTTCCGAGATGCTTAAGGAGAGAAAAATCAAGAAAAGCGATATCTCCGATGTCATTATGGCGTCTGTAGTACCGGGAGTCATGCATTCCTTAAGCAGCGGTATAATCAAGTACCTGAATAAGAAGCCCTACATAGTGGGTGAGGGGACCAAGAGCGGTATCAAAATCGGCACACCCAATCCCAAGGAGGTAGGTGCTGACAGAATAGTGGATGCCGTGGCAGCCTATGAACTTTACGGAGGGCCTGTTATAGTGTGTGATTTCGGTACGGCTACGACTTATGATCTGATCACAGCCGACGGTACTTTCGCCGCAGGTATTACTTCTCCGGGCCTTCGCATGTGCGCCAATGCCCTCTGGAATGATACGGCCAAGCTGCCTGAGATAGAGATAGCCAAGCCCAAGTCTATCCTGGCGACGGAGACCATCACCTCCATGCAGGCAGGACTGGTGTACGGCTACATAGGCCAGACTGAGTATATCGTGAAGAAGATCAAGGAAGAAGCGAAATTGCCGGAGGCCAGGGTAGTGGCTACAGGCGGTCTGGGGAGACTTATATCAGATTCCACAGACAGTATAGAAATCTACGATCCGGATCTGACCATGAAGGGACTCAGACTCATTTACGATAAGACTGTAAAAAATAAGAAAAAGTAGGAATATGACTGTAAAAATCGGAAATATAGAAACAGAAAATCTGTTTTTGGGGCCTATGGCAGGCGTTACCGACATGCCATTTCGCGTGATCTGCAAGGAGCAGGGAGCGGGAGTGGTATGCACGGAAATGGTGAGTGCCAAGGGCATTTTATATCATAATAAAAATACAAATGAGCTGCTGACTGTCGACGAATTCGAAAGGCCGGCAGCTATTCAGCTTTTTGGCTCGGATCCGGAAATAATGGGGCGGGCCGCAGCGGAAATCAGGGATCGGAATTTTGATATTCTGGATATCAATATGGGCTGCCCGGTACCCAAGGTGGTAAATAACGGGGAGGGCTCGGCGCTTCTTAAGAACCCCGGATTGATTTACGAGATAGTACAGGCTGTCTGCGAGAATGTGGGAAAGCCTGTGACGGTTAAGATCAGAAAGGGCTTCGCCAGAAATGACGACAGCTGCGTGGAAGCTGCATTAGCCGCTGAAAAGGGTGGAGCTGCCCTGATTGCAGTGCATGGCAGGACCAGAGAAGAGTACTATTCAGGTCATGCCGACTGGGACGCCATAAAGAGAGTGAAGGCGGCGGTCCGCGTGCCTGTTATAGGAAACGGAGATGTGAATTCTCCGGAGAAAGCCCGCGAAATGCTGGATTATACCGGCGTGGACGGTATAATGATAGCCAGGGCGGCACAGGGGAATCCCTGGATTTTTAACAGGGTAAAGACTTATCTGGATACGGGAGTGATTATCCCCGGTCCGGGAATCAGTGAAAGAGTGGATATGGCTCTTCGACATGCCCGTGACCTGGTGGCCTTTAAGGGCGAATATACGGGAATCAGAGAGATGAGAAGCCATCTGGCCTGGTATATGTCAGGCTTCAAGGGGGCTGCGATTCTTAGAAGCAAGGTTAATTATATAGAGACCTATGAGCAGATGGAAGACATTCTCAGGGAATATTTGCAAGAGATAAAAGAGGGAAACTAAGTGGGCGAAGTTTTTAGAACATTTAAAGATTTGGGCACCAGGATAGGAAAGAAGGTAAATGGCGACAATATAAGTATTTTCGCTTCTCAGGCTACCTTCTTCCTTTTGCTGTCATTTTTCCCATTCCTGACATTTTTACTTACCCTGCTGCAGTATCTGCCTATAGACTTCAATGCGGAATTTTTCAAGGGCATTATGCAGACTGTGCCGGTGGAGGTCAATAGCCTTCTGGGCGGTGTAATTGAGGAAATCGAGGCAAAGGCAAACGGCGCGGTGCTGTCGGTATCCGTAATTCTCTTCCTCTGGTCGGCATCCAAGGGCATGCTGGCCCTGAAAATGGGTCTGGATCAGGTAGAAGGTGATAAGGGCAGCAAGAATTACTTCGTGACCAGGCTTACCTGCACTCTTTATACCTTCCTTCTGGTAGTAGTAATCGTGTCCACCATGGTGCTTATGGTCTTCGGTAATTCTATAGCGAAATTCGTGGAAAAAAGCCTGCCGGACTTTATAGACGCCACCAGATTTATTCTCTCCATGAGATTCCTTTTTTCGGGTATTCTGCTGATGCTTTTCTTCCTGATGCTGTATTCGCTTTTGCCTTATACCAAGAAGAACTTTTTCTCCTGTTTACCGGGAGCTGTTATCTGCACAGCGGGATGGTTGGGATTTTCCTTTATATTCGGTATCTATGTGTCGAATTTTTCCAATTTTTCCTATATGTACGGAAGTCTGGCGGCTATCGTTATCTGCATGCTCTGGCTGAAGGTGCTGATGACCATATTTTTCTTCGGAGAGGAAGTGAACTATGCCTTCCGAACACCTGAGGTAAGGCTTATGTTTGCAGCGGCCATGATGAAAATTTTTCACAAAAAAAGTCGCTATGACAACGCAAAACTTATTAAAAAGAGAAAAATAAAGAAAAATACCTAATTGCTATTGCATTTTTCATTATGCTAATGTATAATCGCACGTAATTTATTTATCGCTTTAGAGTGTGAAAGTTTTGCACGAAAAAAGTGTAATAAGAGATAATATTTTGGAGGACTTTTATGGACAGAAAGTATAAGGTTGGCGTACTTGGCGCTACAGGTATGGTAGGACAGAGATTTATCTCTCTTCTGGAGAATCACCCTTGGTTTACGGTAACTACAGTGGCAGCAAGCCCACGTAGTGCAGGTAAGACCTATGAAGAGGCTGTAGGCGACAGAT
>JAZUHR010000086.1:0-6261 GCA_045641825.1 Lachnospiraceae bacterium | reverse complement strand
GTAACAGAGGAGCGGTACCAAAATGTTATATTGAATGATTCCGGGGTCTCACAGGTGGTGCGTTATATCTATGTTGATGATGAATTTTGGGATATGACAAACTATGTTTTGTTAGACGGACATACGCCTTCACATCCTGATGAAGTGGTAGTTCCTGAAACTTACATGGCTTCATTGGGCTATTCAAGCAAGGAAATGATAGGACAAAGCATAGAACTCTATGACTATGCCACCAACAGCAATGTACCCAAGACTGTATGCGGTATCTGTAGAAAAAATGTTGAAAATCTTATCAATGCCTCTAATCCTTACAACTACTTTGTTTTCTGTAAAAACAAGGTTATGTCTCCGGATAGCAGATATTCGGTATATTTAACAGTTAAGCCGTCAGTGATGAATGTGAATTTCACCATGGAGCACTTTTACAATAATTTATATCCTACGGAAGAAACCGAGGGAAAGTACGAGGCTGAACTGAATGAAGCATTGATAGAAGGCCTAGGCTATAATGAATATGGGCATAGGGAACTTAGGAAAAGCAATGGTATAGCGGTAGCGATTTCTTTGGTTTGCATATTTTTTGGAACTATTCTTATAGGGAATATAGTAGGAGTAGCTTTGGATAAGTGGAAGCCACAGTTGGACATACTGGATATGCTGGGAGCTCCGAACAAAGTTGTCAATCGTGCAGTGAACGAGATTATAATTTCCGGAATTGTTTTTGGTGAGAC
Organism: Lachnospiraceae bacterium; assembly: GCA_045641825.1. Lineage (GTDB taxonomy): Bacteria > Bacillota > Clostridia > Lachnospirales > Lachnospiraceae > RGIG3528. Next base: position 5,530 of record JAZUHR010000086.1, on the reverse strand, counting down.
GCTGGGATTCTTTCTGGCTTATATGGGAATGCAGTGGCTGGGAAAACGGTATATAGGAGTGTGCAAGCTGCCGGTAGAACTTATTGAGTTTTCGCTGGTTTTGGAATTACTGGTATCTGTAATTTCAGTGATAGGATATAGGGCGCGCAATAATAACAACGAGAATAATTTGGTATACGTTTCAATATTTGGGAATCGTTTCGGGCGCTATTTCCGCTATGCATTACGTAATTTTAACTATTATAATAAAAAGAAAAGATATAATATTCTGATTATTGCAGTCAGCATGGTAGTAGTATTTGCGTTGATGATTCAGTATGATCAGTCGGATAAAAAACTGGATAATAATGACGAATACGGTTATTTTATCAAGATTGAGGATACGTTTAATATAAGGCCGCTTTCCACATCGTCGACCCAAGAGGAAGTGGAGTATGTAAAGGAACTGGGGGGAAGGATAGATGAGTATTGCCGTGAACAAGGGATAAGCAGGTACTATTACGGGTACTCATTAAAAGATTATTCTTTGGACCTGGATGCTGTAAGCGATGAAATGAAAAAGAGCTTATTGAAAACTGCCAAGGGTGCAGCCACATTGGCCAGGCCCGGTGCCAAACTGCCAGTGCAAATAAGTATAATTGGGTGCTCCCCTGAAACTTTTTACGAAATGGGCATAAAGGGTCCCGCAAACGAAAATGAAACAGTTATGTTGACTCGTATGACCAATCGCAAAGACTATTATGACAAGACACTGAACTCCATGATTGGGAAAAAATTTGAATTTAGGACTATGATATGGAAGGAAGAGCCGGTATGGGTAGATCTTGTGTTTACTGTGGTTGAAGAAACCGATGAACTTAAAATATGCCCTCTTGCCCCGGAAAATCAGTTACTGTTGATGATAGACATTGACAGCTTCAAGCATTATTTTAACGATGACTTTCCTTGTTCTTTTTATACAAGAGATTTGACGAAAGAACAGTACGAGGATATAAGGCTGATAGCAGACAATTCTTACTGGATTCAAATAATCAACCAGAAAGAAATGAAAGAGGATATACTGAAAGCCGAAAGAATCAAGCACATGGTTGTGACATTGGTAATGATTCTTTGCTGTATATATTGCTTTGTTAATATAGAGACTCAGCAAAGCCTTGAAAATAAACTTCGTGAAGGGGAAAATGAACTTTTGACCAATATGGGAGTACCCAGAAAAATGGTAATTACAGAAAGAAGTTTTGAAAATTCCCTGGTTTACATATTGGGTGGACTTCTTGGACTTTTCCTTATGTTTGTTTTCTACGAAGTTATGTTTGAAATAGGAGTGGTCAACAATCAGATGGCTATAGGGAATTATGTTTTGGAGAGTCTTCTGATAATTACTGTTTTCACCGCTGCATCGTTTATGGTGGATTTTTTGCGACTGTGGAAGTTCAATAAAAGATAAATAAAGGACAATGAAATGGGAAATTCTATAAAGCTTTTGAATGTAAGTAAGGATTTTGTGGCCGGTGAGGGCGTATTCAAGGCATTAAACAATGTAAATCTGGAGATAGAAGCAGGCTCTGTGGTGTCCATAATCGGGCCTTCAGGGTCGGGCAAAACTACCCTGTTAAATGTAATGAGTACCCTACTTCCGGTAACTTCGGGAGATATATTTTACGGAAAGGAAAATATAGCCCTTCTTCAGGGTGAAAAAGCATCACTTTTTCGTTTGAATCATATTGGCTTTGTATTTCAGAAGTACCAGTTGATGCCCAGCCTTAATATCTATGACAATATTTGTCTGCCCTTTGTGCTGGCAAATGAAAAAATCGATAAGGATTTTATAGCGGAAATTTGCGACAAACTGGGGATTTCCAGCCAGTTTAAAAAGATGCCCGGGCAGTTATCCGGTGGGCAGCAGCAGAGAGTGGCTATAGCCAGAGCTCTTTGCAGGAAGCCGGAGGTGATTTTTGCAGATGAGCCTACAGGAAATCTGGACAGCCAGACCGGTAGTGAGGTAATGAAACTGCTTATAGACTGTGCCAGAGAGTATCATCAGACCCTTATATATGTGACTCATGATATGGAACTGGCGGCCAGAGCCGACAGGCAGATTGCTATTCGTGATGGTGATATAGTTTGATTTCATAAAATTTTTAAAAAGAATTAGTCTGCTTATTTAAAAGCGCCTGTTATTGTGCTACTATTAGTCTTGGAGTATGCTGTAATAGGCGTTTTTTCGTAGTTTAAGGCGGCGACTCTTTTGGGGTAATTATGGGGCGAGTTTTCGCAAATTCTAATGTTCTTTCATTGAGGGAAGGTTATGAGCAGCTACGTTTTATACTTTGATATTGCAGCATTGGTGGTATCGATGGCTTTGACCATTGAATATAATATGAGGCGTACGATTTCGTCCAGGCAGACCAATGCTTTTTTACGGATATTGATTACTTCTATTCTGGCGAGTACCTTTGATATTGCCAGTGGCTGGGCTATTGCTAATGCTACTGTGGTACCTATCTGGGCTACGCATACATTGAATGTTCTCTACAATATTTTCTTCCATGGTATGGGGCCGTGTTACTACTACTACTCCATAGTATCTACATCACGGGATGGCGATAAATTCGACCTCCGTACCAAATTCCTGGTATTTGGCCATTATGCCGTGTCTGCAGTATTTGCGGTATTGTCACCTTTCTTTGGCTTCTTATACTATTTTGATGAAAACATGGTTTACCACCAGGGACCTATGGTCTACTGGGCATACTATGCTGCAGTTTTCTACATGTTTTCGTCATTGGTGCGCTCTTTCAGAAAGCAGGCTTCAAAAAAATACAAATTTGTTATCATCCTCTATACGGTTATCATTTTTGTAGCCATGGGATGCCAGTTCCTCTTCCCGGATCTTCTCTTGATTAATTTCGGTGTTGCTATCGGAATTCTGTTGGTTTCTTTTACCAGAGAGAATCCCCTGTATTATGAGAGCCAGAATATTGAATGTTATAACAGATTTGCTTTTCAAACAATTGTATCCAAGAAAATCTACGAATCACGTCAGTTTATCGTGCTTGGTATCAAAGTAGAGGGCTTGGCAGAACTGAGAGAGATTGTAGGAATCAATTCCATCAACAATACCTTAAATGATCTGGCGAAATTCCTGGTCTCCATTTCCAGCAGAGATGAGGTCTACTACGTGTCTGATACTGAGTTCGCTATGCTGATTTATGGTGGACCTGCAGAAATGGAGATGTTCATCAAGAGAATTAAGAATCGTTTCAACGAGCCTTTTGTAGTCAGTGACGAAAATGTGCATTTACAGGTAGTTATGAGCCGCTTTGAGTGTCCGACAGATGCGTCCACACCGGAAACAGTTATGGACCTTCTGGAATACTCATTGCTCAAGATGCCTGAAAATAATAAGGATGCTGTTATTCACGCGGAAGCAGGGCTTTTGGCAGAAAGACAGCGTACCGGTCAGGTATTGCAGATTTTACGTCAGGCACTGGATGAGAAAAAACTGACGGTTCGTTATCAGCCTATCTACTCAGTAGAGAAAGAAACTTTTACATCGGCAGAGGCCTTGGTTTATTTGTATCACGATGAAATGGGCTATATTTCTCCGGCAGAGTTTATTTCGGTAGCCGAGAAAAATGGTCTGATTACAGCTATTGGTGAATATGTTTTTGAAGAGACATGTAAATTCATGATTGAGAATCAGGTCTGGGATATGGGAATTGAGTATATAGCAGTCAATCTCTCTCCCATGCAGTGTATTCAGGAAGATTTGCATTTGAAACTGTCTGCTATCATGGATAAGTACAGGCTGGATTACTTTAGAATCAGTCTGGAAGTGACAGATGCGGCAGGCGTCCTCAAGGGGAAAACATTGACCAGAAATATGCAGGTTCTCATGAACAAGGGCGTGCGTTTTTCACTGGATAATTATGGCGTGGGCTTTGCGAATCTGAATACAGTGGTAGAGTATCCTTTTAACAGCGTGAAACTGGACAGATCCATGCTGTGGAATGCCATGAAGAGCGAAAAGGCTATGACCATTCTGCGCCAGACCATCAGAATGATGAAGCAACTTAGTTTGGAACTGATTGCCGTAGGTGTAGAGACTGAAGAGCAGGCACAACTTTTGGCATATTACGGCTGTGACTTTTTCCAGGGTTACTTCTATGCGAAGCCAATGAATGGAGACGAGTTCCTGAAATTTGTGGCAGATTACCTTATGCAGAAAACAGAACAGTAAAAATATAAGCCTGACTAATTGTGGTCAGGCTTTTTTTTGAAAATAATAAAATGCTGTATTAAGTAATTAACTACGAAGAGAATGGACTCTACCAGGACTTTGGAAAGCCAGGAATTCATGCCGAGTACTGTGATAAAGACATGTACCAGAAAGGAATTGACCACTACTATAAAGACTGCCAGCAGAACATACTGCAGAATGCTTTTCAGTAGGGAAGTATCGCTTTTGAAAACCACCTTGCGGTTAAGGATGAAATTTAAAGGGGCGCTAATGGCTCTGGCTATATAGGTGGACAGGGTGTCGGCATATGTGAGGCCTGCTCTGCTCCCCAGTATATAGAAAAATAACTGAAAAAGCAGGAAATCCACCACAAAACAAATGATGGCAGAAGCAGAAAATTTTAGGAATTCGATTACTTTTGCCATTACTTTTTTATCTTCTTTCTGTCACGGACGAATTTCAGGATGACCTTGAAGATACGGGCACTGTCCTTGAAGGGATTGTAGTGAGAGCCTTCGTTGTTGTTCTCATAAATCTGAGTAATTGTGATTTCCTTGATTTTGAGATGCATGTATGGACAGTAGAGAAGGACATTCATTTCGTACTCATATCTCTCTCCCTCGATATCAATCATGGTCTGAATGAGATCACTGGCAAAAGCTCTGAGGCCTGTCTGGGTGTCATGAACCTTGGTATGGGATACCATATGGTAGATGCCGCGGGTAAGGCTGTTACCAAGGCGACTGCGGAACGGAATGTCGTCGTTAAGAGGACGGCTGCCGAGCACCAGAGTGTCCTTGTGGTCGTGAGCGTAGGCCAAAATTTTCAGAGCATCTTCTATCTTGTGCTGACCGTCGGAGTCAACGGTAACTACCGTAAAATCACCCTCGTAGGCACTTTGGATATAGGTAAGAGCGGTACGAATGGCACAGCCCTTGCCTTTATTCACTTCGTGAGTCAGTACATGGCCGTAAGCCTTGGAACGTTCGAAAAAGTCTGCATAATCAGGGCCGCTTCCGTCGTCTACGATAACGGAGGTCAAGCCTCTTTCGTGCATGTCCTTGAGCATGGTAACCAGACGTTCGTCCGGCTCATAGGAGGGCACAATAAATATTGAGAAATCTTCGTTTGCTTGTATAATTCTTTTTTCCATTTTTATCCCCTTTGATAAAAACCAACCAATAATTATGTCTAATTGTATCATAGAAAGTATCAGATTAAAAGAAGAAAAAGTAGAGACATAATTATTTGCGATTGTGTGTAATGATTCATAATTGCGTAAAAGTC
>JAZUHR010000085.1:0-6855 GCA_045641825.1 Lachnospiraceae bacterium | reverse complement strand
ATCAGGGAAAAGAAGTAGTACTGGTTTCATCCGGTGCCATTGCAGTAGGCCGTCAGGCTATAGGCCTTAAGACGAAGCCACGCACCATTTCCTGCAAGCAGGCTTGCGCAGCTATCGGTCAGGCCAGCCTTATGACTATCTATCAGAAGCTTTTTTCCGAGTATAATCAGCCCTGCGCCCAGATTCTTCTCACCAAGTTTACTTTTATCAGGGATGTTTCCTACCAAAATGCCACCAATACCCTGGATGAGCTTTTCCAGATGGGGGTAATTCCCGTTGTAAATGAAAATGACACTATCTCTACGGATGAGATTGAAATCGGCGATAATGATACCTTGTCTGCCTATGTGGCAGCCATGATTAAGGCTGACCTCCTTATACTTATGTCTGATATAGATGGCCTTTATACAGATGACCCTAATAAAAACAAGAATGCCAAATTTATTGCCAAGGTAGAAAAGCTTACTGACGGCATCGTGTCCATGGGTAAAGATTCTTCAAGTAATGTAGGAACGGGCGGCATGCAGACTAAGCTTAAAGCGGCCAGAATTTCCACGAAGAGCGGTGCAGATATGGTTATCTGTAACGGAGAGAATGTGGACAATATCAGGAAAATTTTAGAGGGTGAAGAGGTCGGAACTCTTTTCATGGCAGATTTTGACCCGGACTACAGCTTTAGAGAAGAGAAAAAGTATTGATAAAAGCCCTGTATGCTTCTTTTTGGGGTTATGGAGAGGAATAGACTAAAGAAGAGTATCAGAGTTAAGAATAAGAAACAGACTTAATAAGAATACTTGGAATAGGAAAAATAAATGAGCGAGTACATAGAAATTATTGGAAAAAGAAGTAAAAATGCCCTGAAGGGATTAAGAAAATTAAGCGCCGATCAAAAGAACACAGGCCTTTTAATGGCCGCTGAAGCTCTTATGGAGAGAAGCGCCCGGATACTTGAGGCCAACGGCATAGATATGGAAAACGCCCGTAAAAACGGCATGAGCGAGGCCCTCCTGGACAGACTTTGCCTTACTGAGGGCAGGATAGAAGCCATGGCGCAGGGGATTAAGGATATTATAAGTCTTCCGGATCCTGTAGGAGAGGTCCTCTCCATGGAAAAGCGTCCCAACGGCCTTATGATTGGAAAGCAAAGAGTAGCGATAGGTGTCATTGCTGTTATTTACGAATCACGTCCAAATGTTACATCAGACGCTTTTGCTCTCTGCTTTAAATCCGGCAATGCCTGTATTTTACGAGGCGGGTCTGACTGTATTAATTCCAATATCGCTATTGCAGATGCCTTGAGAAGCGGTCTAAAAAAGGCAAATATTACAGAAGATGCCCTTATTTTAGTTGAAAATACTGACAGAAGCTATGCAACAGAGCTCATGAGACTTAATTCGTATGTGGATCTTATTATCCCTAGAGGCGGCCACAGTCTTATTCATTCCTGCATTGAAAATTCCACAGTCCCCTGCATTCAGACGGGTGAAGGAAATTGTCATGTATATGTAGAGAAAAATGCTGATTTTTCAAAGGCCTTGGACATTATTAAGAATGCCAAATTGCAGAGACTGGGTGTCTGCAATGCTATAGAATCTCTGGTGGTGGATAAAGAAATCGCTGAAGAATTTTTGCCTCTCTTATATAATCTTTTAGCTACAGGAAACGGCGTGACTATTTACGGTGACAGCGATGCTCTTGCCATTCTTCCCGGTATAGAAAGAGCTACGGAGGAAGATTTTTATACAGAATATCTGGACAAGAAAATTTCTTTAAAAATCAATCAGGGCAGCGTTCAGGATGCTATAGACTTTATAAATGAGCATTCTACAGGCCATTCAGAAAGCATTATTACAGAAAATTATGAGTCAGCTATGGCTTTTTTACAGGGTATTGATTCTGCTGCGGTTTATGTCAACGCATCCACCAGATTTACTGACGGAGGACAGTTCGGTATGGGCTGCGAAATCGGTATATCTACCCAGAAATTACATGCAAGAGGGCCCCTTGGACTTAAGGAACTGACCACGGTCAAATATATTATTTTAGGTAATGGACAAATAAGATGACAAGTAATTATATAACAAAAGAATTCATGGCGGCACCGGAAAATGAACCGGCTCGTCAGCAGTATTTTATGGAATTGCTTCAGGATTGGTTTAAGTCCGAATGTGAAAAAGCAGGCAGGACCTTGACCTATCATTTACAGACCTTCGGCTGTCAGATGAATGCTAAGGACTCAGAAAAACTGGCAGGTATTTTAGAGACCATAGGTTATGTGGAAGAGGAAAGCGAGAATGCTGACTTCGTCCTCTATAATACCTGTACCGTAAGAGAAAATGCCAATACCAGAGTCTACGGTCGTATAGGTTATCTGGGCACATTAAAAGAAAAGAATTCCTTTATGCGTATTGCTCTTTGCGGCTGCATGATGCAGGAAAAGCATGTGGTAGAAAAGATTAAGAAGAGCTACCGCTTTGTGGATCTGGTTTTCGGTACCCATAATATCTATAAGCTGGCGGAACTCCTTTATATGGATGTTTTCGGAAACGGCAAAACTGTTTATGAGATTATGGAGGACAATAAAGAAATCGTAGAAGATCTGCCTTCCTCCAGAAAATTTTCCTTTAAAGCCGGCGTAAACATTATGTATGGCTGCGATAATTTCTGCTCCTACTGTATAGTGCCTTATGTAAGAGGTCGTGAAAAAAGCAGAAAGCCCGAAGATATCATAAGAGAAGTAGAGGATATGGCTTCAAAGGGTATCGTTGAGGTAATGCTTTTGGGGCAAAATGTAAATTCCTATGGAAAAGGGCTGGAGGAACCATGCTCCTTTGCAGAGCTGCTTAGAAGGGTAGCTAAAGTGGATGGAATTAAGCGCATTAGATTTATGACTCCACATCCCAAGGATCTGTCGGATGATTTGATTCAGGTGATGAAGGAAGAGCCGATAATCTGTCGTCATATCCACTTGCCTCTGCAGTCAGGCTCTACAGAGCTTTTAAAGAAAATGAACCGTCATTATACCAAGGAGGACTATCTGGCCCTGGTAAATAAGATCAGACAGGAGCTTCCCGATACCGCACTTACCACAGATATTATTGTGGGCTTCCCCGGAGAAACTGAAGAGGATTTCTTAGATACCTGTGACGTTGTTGAAAAAGCAGGCTTCGATTCAGCTTTTACCTTTATTTATTCCAAGCGAGAGGGCACAGTAGCTGCTAAATTTGAAAATCAGGTTGATGAAGCTACGGTAAAGCGCAGATTCGATAAGCTTCTTAACGTGTGTAGGGAAGCCTCTGAAAAAGCAGCACAAAAGCTTACCGGAAGCGTGGTAGAAGTACTTGTGGAGGAAAAGAATACAGCAGAAGAAGGTTTTGTTACAGGTCGTCTTTCCAACAATCTTTTGGTCCACTTAAAGGGCTGCGATGAACTTATCGGAAAGACAGTAATGGTAAATCTTACTGAATGTAAGGGCTTTTACTATTTTGGAGAATTGGCTCAGTAATTAAAAACAGTGATAAAGGCACAGTTATGAAGCTTTTTCTTAACTGTGTCGTTTTTTTTCTTATTCGCTTGACATTGTTAAAAGGAAATTATATAATTTTCTTTAAGTGTTGCATAATTGTAATAATTATGTCCACTTTCCAAAAACTTAACAGGAGGTTCCCGCTATGACCGTACCTATTTACGTTGCCATAGTTGTCGGAGTTGTTGCCTTCGTAGTAGCTTTTCTCATTGCATTTCTTGTTGCATGGAATGCTGGTATTTCCAGCAGTAATAAGAAGTATGCAGCTACAGTCGGCAGTGCTGAGGAGAGATCCAAGAAGATCTTAGAGGATGCACTGGAGACTGCAGAAAGCAAGAAGCGTGAAGCTTTGCTTGAAGCCAAGGAAGAAAATCTCAAAGCCAAAAACGAGGTGGAGAGAGAGTGCCGTGAGCGCAGAGCAGAGGTACAGCGTTACGAAAAGCGTATTCTTACCAAGGAAGAGGCTATCGACAAGAAAGCGGAAGCACTGGAGAAACGAGATCAGAAGCTTACAGCTAAGGAAAATGAGCTGGACAAGATGCAGGCTGAAGTTGCAGCCGGCCGTCAGGAGCAGCTTAAGGAGTTGGAGCGTATCTCGGGTCTGACCTCCGAACAAGCAAAGGAATATCTTTTAAGATCTGTAGAGGATGAAGTTAAGCATGAGACAGCAGTTCTCATTAAGACTCTCGAGACACAGGCCAAGGAGGAAGCCGATAAGAAGGCTAAAGAAGTCCTGGTTACTGCTATTCAGAGATGTGCTGTTGACCATGTTGCTGAATCTACGATCTCTGTAGTACAGCTTCCAAATGACGAGATGAAGGGCCGTATCATCGGTAGAGAGGGTAGAAATATCCGTACTATCGAGAATATGACAGGTGTAGAACTCATTATTGATGATACCCCTGAAGCAGTTGTCCTTTCAGGTTTTGATCCTGTTCGTCGTGAGGTTGCACGTATTGCACTTGAACGTTTGATTGCTGACGGGCGTATCCATCCTGCACGTATTGAGGAGACGATAGAAAAAGCCCAGAAAGATGTTGAAACAATGATTCGTGAAGAAGGCGAGAACGCAGCACTTGAGTGTGGTGTTCACGGTCTTCATCCTGAGCTCATTAAACTTCTTGGCCGCATGAAATTCCGTACAAGCTACGGACAGAATGCCTTGAGACATTCTGTTGAAGTTGCTACACTTTGTGGTCTTATCGCATCGGAAATCGGTGCTGATATTCGTACTGCTAAGCGTGCCGGACTTCTTCATGATATCGGTAAGTCAGTTGACCATGAGCAGGAAGGTACTCACGTGCAGCTCGGAGCTGATCTTTGTCGTAAGTACAAGGAGAATGCTACTATTGTTAATGCGGTTGAATCCCATCATGGCGATTGTGAGCCGCAGAGCCTTATTGCGGTTATCGTACAGGCTGCAGATACAATTTCTGCTGCTCGTCCGGGTGCAAGAAGAGAAACTTTGGAGGCTTATACCACACGTCTTAAACAGTTAGAAGATATTTCCAATAGCTTTAACGGAGTTGAGAAATCCTTTGCCATTCAGGCAGGCAGAGAAGTCAGAGTTATGGTTATTCCTGAGAAGGTTAACGATGACGATATGGTACTTCTTGCTCGTGAATTGTCAAAGAAGATCGAAGCGGAGCTTGAGTATCCGGGTCAGATCAAAATCAACGTTATTCGTGAATCCAGAGCTACTGATTACGCAAAGTAAAATAAGAGAGCATCGAGAAATCGGTGCTCTTTTTAAATTTTTAGCCAATATCAGAAAACATAAATAATTTAAATGTCTATAACGAATATAACGATTATTATGATTATTATGAGTATAATTCTAAATTATACTTGCTTTTTACTTCTTAATAGACTATTATACCTACTTGTACGAGTGTATACAATTATACCGTAATGCGATTATTGCTTGCGAATTTATATTAAGGAGATAAAAAATGTCACTTGAACTTTCCCAAAAAGCATTGGCAGTTAAACCTTCTTCAACTCTTGCAATTACTGCCAAGGCCAAAAAAATGAAGGCTGACGGTATAGACGTAGTTGGCTTTGGTGCAGGAGAACCTGATTTTAATACTCCCGCCAATATTTGTGAAGCAGCAAAGAAGGCTATCGATGATGGTTTTACCAAATATACTCCGGCTTCCGGTACTATAGAGCTACGTCAGGCGATTTCAGAGAAATTCAAGTGTTTTAACAAGCTTGAATACAATATTAATCAGATTGTTGTTTCAAACGGTGGTAAGCACTCCCTTACCAATGTTTTTGAAGCTATTATTAATCCCGGAGATGAAGTAATCATCCCTGCCCCCTTCTGGCTCAGTTACCCTGAAATAGTAAAGCTCTCCGGTGGCGTGCCTGTTATTGTTGAATGTACTGCTTCTGAGAATTTCAAGATAAGTCCTGAGAAGCTTCAGGCAGCGATTACCCCTAAGACCAAGGCTTTTATTTTGAACTCACCTTCCAATCCAACAGGTATGATTTACTCCAGGGACGAGCTTAAGGCTTTGGCTGATGTTATCGTTAAAAATGATATTTACTGTGTATCCGACGAAATGTATGAGAATCTGGTATATACAGATGACGAGCTGGTTTCCATCGCATCATTTTCTCAGGATATTTATGACCGTACAATTACCTGCTCCGGCGTTTCCAAGGCCTATGCCATGACCGGCTGGAGAATCGGTTATGTTGGCGCACCTAAGGAGATAGCAGCGCTGATGGGCTCCATTCAGTCCCATCAGACCTCCAATCCCGGCTCTATCGCTCAGGCAGCTTCCTTAGAAGCTCTTCGCGGTTCTCAGGATACTGTAGAGGAAATGAGAAAGGAATTCGACAGAAGACGAATTTACATGTATGACAGGATTACTGCGATGCCGCTTATTTCCTGCCTAAAGCCTCAGGGTGCCTTCTATATTTTTGTAGATATGAGCCTGGTTATCGGTAAAAAATACAAGGATCAGAGCATCGAAAATATTAATGACCTCGCGCGTATTCTTATTGACGATTTCAAGACAGCGGTTATCCCTTGTGCAGATTTCGGAGCCCCCAATTATATGAGACTTTCCTATGCTATATCTATGGCCAATATCGAGAAAGGTCTGGATAGAATTGAAGCATTTTTAAACTCAGTTGAATAATAAAAACCTTGTTTTTAGACCAGTTTTATTATACAATAAAGACTGGTCTTTTTTAGTGCATAAGCGAGTCAAGGGCCAGATTTTGACAACGTAGTTGTCAATAATCTGCACTTGGTCGAGCTAACAGAAATGAGCATGAAGCCGTTTTCGGAGGAAACGAGCGGAATGCGAATTTCT